>JAICGP010000021.1 GCA_025923055.1 Thermoleophilia bacterium | reverse complement strand
GCGAGACGGGGGAAGACCGAGACGCCGTCGCCCGAGAGGCGGTACGCATGCCTGCCCATGAGGAAGTCGGAGCCGCGCAGCTTCCGAACCTCGAACTCCCGGAGCTCACGCTCCGAGATCCGCCGGGCTGACAGATGGAGGATCGCGTCGGCGACGGTGAACTCCGGCTTGCCGACGAGCTCCTCCCCGTCGTATTCCCCCATCCAGAAAGAGGTGGCGGGAAAGGCGGAAAGCCGACCCGCGAGGACGTGGAGGAAACGCCTGAACTCGCCGTCGTCTGCCGCGAAATCGCGAAACGCCGTGAAGGGAGGTCGTTGCCGCCTTCGAGCAGGCGCTGGAGGGTGTCGCAAACGGTGGGCCTGAGACGCCCTCCGCCGATCACGATCTTTCCACCTACTGGCTGAGCACCTGCGAGGGCTTCTGCGTCGAGTCGGACGGCGGCCGTCTGGGGATCGTCGAGGAGATCCGTCTCTCGCCGGAGAAACGGCCGGAGGCTCTCGCCGTCCGGACGGGCCTGTTCCGGACGCGGCTCATGATCGTTCCGATCGACGATGTCCAAGAGGTCGTCCCGCGGAGGAAGCGCGTTCTCCTCCGACCGCAACCGTCTTGATCAGGGCGAAAGCTGTCGCGGCCGCCAGCGCGCGATGGCGGTGCGTGCCGTTCGAAAGACGCGTTTCGGCATGCGTCAACCGACGCGAGCATCGTGCTCCGCCCTACAGGACGTCGCTGCCTAGGGTGCCGCTGAAGCGCTCGACGCAGGGTTGCTGCAGGGTGGCGGCGAGGAACTCGTCGCTCTGCCGTCGAACGGACAACTCGCCTGGCGGACCGAGCGAAACGATCTGATCGAGACCCAGATCATCGCCGGCCCATCGGGGCGCGCTATGAGCCCGTCGCTCGCCTCGCACCGCTTCCTCCGGGCCTTGCCCGCTGGACGGGCACGAGCGGCCTCGTTGCCCCATTAGGACGAGTGAAGTGCTCGCCCGGCTCAGACAGCGGCCGCCGCTGGAGCGGCGGCCGCGTCGTTCTGCGTGCGCCTACCTTCGGCGACCGCGTCCGCTCACGGGCACTCCTCCCACCGCGCGACCTGGCTGTACACGTTCCGGCCGGCGGGCTGCGCGTTCGCCGCGAAGTCCTGGGCGACCTCGGACCTGTGCGTTCCGTCCCCGCCGTGTGCGTAGTACGACGAATACACGCCGACGCACGACGCCTGCGCGCTCTGAGCCGAGGCCGAGCCCGTCACGGCGATCGCGACGGCGCTGACAAGGCTCACGACGACGAACTTTCCCTTCACCGCTCCTCCTTTCCCGCTCGGCCGGCCTGCGCGATGGCTACGTGCCGGACGAAGGGCGCGACGACGCCGCTTCGTCCCTCCGGAAAGAGCGCCGCTCGCCTGCCGGCCTCACGGACGATTTCGGCCGACTCAGCCTCGAAGAGGTGGAAACAGGTCTCGTCCTCAGGCACGTGGATGGAGCGGAGGTACGTCACGAGAGACCCTTCCGTCGAGGTCGCCTCCGCCGCGGCTTCGAGCCGCGCGACGAGCGTCGCCAGCGCTGTCTCGTCGAGCCTCGGCGTATAGACCTCTACGAGGAAATCGGCCATCGCGACGACGCTACGTCGGCGCAGCACGAGAGGAAATTCAGGAAACCCCTACAGTTTGGTCGCCGGGTTCTCGCCGGCGATTCGGCGAGCAAGCTCGGTCCGGGAGTGGATGCCGAGCTTCGCGTAGATCCGCGAGAGGTTCGTCTCGACCGTCTTCGCAGTTACGAACAGCGCCGCCGCAACCTCCTTGTTCGAGCGGCCCTCGGCAACGAGCTCCGCGATCCGCTGCTCCGTGGGCGTCAGCCCGCCGCCCGAGGGACTGCGTCCGCTGATTCGGCCCAGCTCCGCCCGCGTGCGCTCCCTGTAGAGCTCTGCCCCGAGCCGATCGAACTCCGCGAGGGCCCGCTCGAGCACTTCGCGAGCAGCCGCTTTCTGCTTCGCCCGTCTCTTCGCGCCGCCGTAGGCCAGCAGCGTCCGCGCGCGGTCGAACGGAAGGTGCGAACGCTGGTGCTCGGCAAGCGCGCGCTCGAAAGCGGCCTGCGAAGCGCCCAGGTCGCCCGACGCAGCGGCGAGAAGGCCTCGGCACCGAAGCGACTGTGCGATCGCACCGCTCCTGCCGAGGCGAACGGCGGTGCCCTCGTACCACTCGAGCAGCGACTGGGCCTCGTCGACCTCCGCAACCTCGCTCAGCGCCTCGACGAGGTCGACGGCGAATCGCGTCACGCACGGATCGGCGATTCCCTCTGCCTGCACGAACTCGACGAGCGGTTTCAGGTGTGCGACGGTCGCATCCGGCCGCCCCGACGAGAGCTCGAGCAGCCCGAGAGCGGCTGTCGCGAACATCTGTGCAGGTCTCGCGCTCATGCGGCCCGCGAGCGCGAGCGCGCGCTCAGCAGCGGCGCGCGCGGTATCCGTGCGTCCCAGGTGCGCGTCGACGAGCGCGCGGACGGCGAGCAGGTACGCCTCGAGCGATGCCTGGCCCGCCTGCTGGGCCAGTCCGTAGCCCTCCTCGGCATGACGGCGTGCAGGCTCGAACTCTCCGGCGAGACAGTCGGCCTGCGCGAGGAGCACGAGGACGTAGGGCAGAGAGCCTTCGTCACCGATCTCGCGGCCGCGTTCGCCGAGCTCTCGGAACGCGGTGCGCGCTCGCTCGACCTCCTCTTCCCACATCCAGACGACTGCGCACTGGAACTTCGGCTGCGCGAGTAGGCGCAGGTGCTCGCAGCCCGGCTGGTGCGCGAGCGCTTCCTCGAGCGTCACCCTGGCCGCTTCGCGTCCGAGGGTGGCCTCGGAAAGGAGCTGCGACCCGAGGGCTTCGGCGAGGAGGGTCTCGTTCCCGACTTCGCGGGCGAGAGCGACCGCAGCCTCGGCGTGGTAGACGGCCTCGGGCAGCCGTTCGCGGAGCTTGAAGAGGGCACCCGCAACGCCTTCGTGCGCCTGCGCGCGTACGACCGTGTCGTCGCCGGCCTCGACGATCGCCTGCAGGTCGAGGTCGATCGGGGCCCGCAGGTCGTCGTCGTACGCGCGCACGCGCGCGAGGCGCGTCAAGACTCGTGCCCGCTCCGGGCCCGGCGCCGCCCGCGGGAGAAGCGCCTCCAGAAGTGCGCGCGCGCGGCGGCTGTCGCCTGACTCGAAGTGGCAGTAGGCGGCGTCGGCCAGCCGGCGGCGAGCCGCGGAAGGATCGTCCGCACTCGTAAGCTGCGCCGCGCGCTCCCCCAACTCGGCCGCCGTCGCGGGCGCACCACGCCGGCGAGCGAGTTCGGCCGCCGCGTCGAGGGCGGTGGCGACCCGGGCGTCAGGACATGTCGCCGCGAGCGCCAGGTGGCGCGCCCCCTCCTCCGGGTCGTGCAGGAGCTCCGCCAGTCGTGCGTGGATTGCCCGCCGCTCCGACACCTCCACACCGAGGTAGGCGCCGGAGGCGAGGAGCGGATGCGAGAAATGGATGCGGCCGTCGCCGATCTCGATCACCTGCGCCCGCTCGGCCGCGCTGAGCGCTTCCGCCGCTCCCCCGGCGACGCCGTCGACCAGCTCCACGGTCGGCTGCGCGAGCGCCGCGGCGACGGCGAGCGCCCGCTGTGTCGCGGCCGGGAGCGTCGCCAGCCGATCGCGGACGAGCGTCCCGAGGGTCGCCGGGAGCCGGTGCCGCGCGTCGACCTCGCGGGCCTGGGCGAGCTCGAGCGCGAAGAACGGGTTTCCACCCGAGAGCTCGTGGATTCGCCGGAGCAGAGGCCGCGGAAGGGCCACCTCGAGCCGCTCGTGGAGCAGACGGTGCAGCGCGCCGAGGCTCAGAGGGCCGAGGGCCACGCGCCGCCCGCGCTCCCCGAGGGCGCGCTCGAGGTCAAGCGGCATGTCGTGACCGGTGAGCCTGCGCGTGAGCAATAGGGCGACGGCTTCGTCGCCCAGGCGCCGCGCGGCATACTCGATCGCGGCCAGTGACGGCGCGTCGAGCCACTGAACGTCGTCCACCGCGAGAAGGAGAGGCCGGCGGCGCGCGAGCAAGCGAAGAGCGCCGAGGCATGCTGTCGAGATCACACGCCGGTCTGGCGGGGCACCGCCGGAGTCGCGAAGCAGCAGGGCGACCTCGAGGCCGCGCCGTTGCGGCGACGGAAGCTCTCCCAGGACGTCGTTCACCACCTCGCCGAGGAGATCGCCCAGGCCCGCAAACGACAGCGCCGTTTCACTCTCCGCCGGCCGCGCCTCGAGGACAAGGAAGCCGGCGGCCCGGGCAAGGTCGACGCCCTGTCGCCAAACCGTGCTCTTCCCGATTCCCGCCTCCCCCTCGAGGAGAAGCGCTGCCGGCAGCTCGCCGCGCGCGTCCAGGAATGCCGTAACGACCGAGAGCTCCGTTTCGCGGCCGACGATTGCGAGCGTGGACGCGTTCATGCCCGTCTCATCATGCTGCACAGAGAAAGGCGCTCCCAGCGGATCACTGATCCGACCTCGCCTCGGGAGCCGGGCTCCCGATCCGGGGCGGAGGTGATCCCTCCGTCATGCACCCTGCACGGCCCCTGTCGCGAGCGCAATGACATTGGCGGAATGAGCTCGGCGCGCGTTGCCGCAGTAGCCTCGATCGGTGCCGTCGTCGCGTGGGGGCTGAAGGCCCTTGCGATCTGAGGTGCGGGCGGACTCGACAAGAGCCGTCTCGAGTCCCCGCTCTTCGCACTCGGGTTGATCTTGATCGAATCCCTCCCCTCCGCCTCTCTCACCGGCCCGGCTCTCCTGATGCTGTAGCGTCGGCGCCCCGAATGGTCTGCTGTCACTACGCCCCCGTCGAGGGCGGCGAATCCGCGTTCTCGGTCGATCGCAACGCGGTCACCTTCGGCCGCGGCGCCCTCGAGGAGCTCGGCCCGTGGGCGAGGGCGCTCGGGCTCTCGCGTGTCGCCCTCCTGACCGACCGGCGCGTCGCCGCGCTCGAACCGTTCGGGCGCGGGCTCTCCTCGCTTCGGGGGGCCGGCGTCGACGTCGCGCTCTACGACCAGGTGGAGATCGAGCCGACCGATCGCTCCTTCCAGGCCGCCGCGAAGTTCGCCGTCGATGCGAAGGTCGACGGCTTCGTCTCGATCGGCGGGGGCTCCGTCATCGACACGACCAAGGCCGCGAACCTCTACGCCACCCATCCGGCTGAGCTTCTCGCCTACGTCAACGCGCCGGTCGGCGACGGGCGCCCGGTACCGGGACCGCTCCGGCCTCACATCGCGTGCCCGACGACGTCCGGTACGGGCAGCGAGTGCACCGGGATCGCGATCTTCGACCTCCTCGCGATGAAGGCGAAGACAGGGATCGCCCACCGGCACCTGATCCCGACGCGCGCGCTGATCGACCCCGAGACCACGGAGACCCTTCCCGGCCCCGTGGTCGCGGCGAGCGGGTTCGACGTCCTTTCGCACGCGCTCGAGTCCTTCACCGCACGCCCCTTTACCGCGAGGAGCGGGACGCAGGCCCTGTCGCGGCCGCTGAGCCAGGGCGCCAACCCGTGGAGCGACCTCGGCTGCAGGGAGGCGCTCCGGCTCTGCGGCCGCTACCTCGTCCGGGCGGTGGAGGACGCGTCCGATCGGGAGGCGCGGGAGGGCATGATGTGGGCGGCGACCCTGGCCGGAATCGCGTTCGGCAACGCGGGAGTCCACGTCCCCCACGGCATGTCCTACGCGGTCGCCGGGCTGGTGAGCTCCTTCACGCCCGACGGCTACCCGCAGGAGGCGCCGCTCGTCCCGCACGGCATGTCGGTGATCGTCAACGCCCCCGCGGTCTTCCGCCGGTTTGCGACGACGTCTCCGGAACGCCACCTGGAGGCGGCCGGGCTCCTCGGGGCCGACGTCCGGGACGCCGACCCCGGCGACGCGATCTCGGGACGGATCGCAGAGCTGATGGAGGCGACCGGGATGCCGAACGGGATCTCCGGCGTCGGCTACGGCCGCTCCGACCTGGCGGCGCTGGCCGAGGGCACGATCGTACAGAGGCGCCTGCTCGACAACGCCCCCCTGCCCGTCGACCGCGAGCTCCTCGCCGAGCTGTTCGCGAGCTCGCTCACGTGCTGGTGATCCGATGCTGAGGAGCGACTACAAGCACTTCCTGACCGTCGAGACCCGCTGGATGGACAACGACGTCTACGGCCACGTGAACAACGTCGTCTACTACTCCTTCTTCGACACGGCTGTGAACCGCTACCTCATCGACGAGGGCGTCCTCGACATCCGGGACGGCGACACCGTCGGGTTCGTCGTCGAGACGTCGTGCACGTACGAGAAGCCGATCGCGTTCCCGGACCGCGTCACGGCCGGGCTCCGGGTGGCGCGCATCGGGACCTCCAGCGTCCGCTACGAGATCGGCATCTTCAGGAACGACGACGACGAGTCCTCGGCCCATGGCCACTTCGTCCACGTCTACGTCGACCGCGCTTCGGAGCGCTCCCGCCCGATCCCGGACGGGATGCGGGCGGCGCTCGAGAGGATCACCTAGATCTTCTTGCCCGGGTTGAGCAGGCCCTTGGGATCGAACGCCGCCTTGATCTGCCGTTGCAGCGCCGCGACGCGGGGCGACCACCTCGCGTGGTCCCGCTTCAGGAGCCCGAGCCCGTGCTCGCCCGAGACGGATCCGCCCAGCGCGCGGGTGAGGTCGAAGAGCTCGCCGCACGCGCGGCGCGCCGCCTCCTGTCCGGACGGGTCGCCCCGCGCGACCAGGAACGTCGCGTGGAGGTTGCCGTCGCCGGCGTGCCCCCAGCTCACGCCGGTGAGGCCGTGGCGGAGCCCGATCTCGACCGTGCCCCGGACGGCGTCGACGAGCCGCTCGACCGGGACCTCGAGGTCCTCGCTGACCTTGCCGCCGCTCGCGGTCGCAACGGCGAGCGAGACGCCGTCGCGCCACCGCCACAGCGCGCCGCGGTCGAAGCCCGTTTCGACTGCCAGCGCGCTCCCTTCGAAGACCCGCACGAGGTCGTCCAGCACGCTCGCCGCCTCGGCCTCGCTGCCGTCGGCCTCGGCGAGGACGGCGAAGGCTGCGCCCTCCGGGACCCGCCCCGGGAACGACGGGCCCGCGAGCCGCAGGGCGCCCTCGTCGAGGTAGTCGAGCGCTGCGGGCACCACGCCGCTGCCGACCACGTCTCCGACGGCCTCGCAGCCGCTCTCGAGGTGGGGGAAGAACGCGACCACGGGGAGGACGGACTCCGGAGCGGGAACGAGGCGGAGCCAGGCGGCGGTGACGAGCGCCAGAGTTCCCTCGGAGCCGATCAGGAGGCGCTTCAGGTCGAAGCCGGCGACGTCCTTGCGGAGCGTCCCGCCGACCCGGACGACGTCGCCGGGGGGAACGACCGCTTCGAGCCCGGTCACCCAGGCTCCGGTCGTCCCGTACTTGAACGCGTGGGGCCCGCCGGCGTTCGTGGCGACGTTGCCGCCGACGTGGGACTGCTCCGCCGCCCCCGGGTCGGGAGGGAAGAGCAGCCCGTTCTCGCGGACACGGCGGCGCAGGTCGGCGGTTCGGACGCCCGCCTCGACCTCGATGCGCCAGAGCTCCGGGACGAAGGAGCGGACGGCCTGCAGGCGGTCGGTGGAGAGCACGACCCCGCCCTGGGGAACGGCGCCCCCGGAGAGCCCGGTGCCGCCGCCCCGCGGCACCAGCGGCACGTCGCGCTCGTAGCACCAGGCGAGCGCCGCGGCGGCCTCGTCGGCGCTTCGGGGAAGGACGACCGCGTCGGCCCAGCCGGAGACGCCGCGCTCCTCGGTAGCGTCGTGGAGGAACTCGGCGGCGGTGCCAGGCAGGACCTGCTCCCGGCCGAGGAAGGCCGCCAGCTCGTCCTCGATCCGGCGACCAGGCGACCGCATCGCCCGCAAGATACTCGACCGCTCGCGCGATACTGGCGCCCGGTGCCGTCTTACGTGACCCACCTGGCGTGCCCGCGCTGCGACCGTCGCCACGAGGCGCACGTCCCTCAGAACGTGTGCCCGTGCGGCTCGCCGCTCCTCGTCGAGTACGACCTGGACGCGGTGGGCACCGCGCTGACGAAGGAGGCCTTGGCCGCACGGCCGGCCGGGATGTGGCGCTATCGCGAGCTCCTGCCCGTCGCGAGCGACGCCGACGTGGTGACCCTGGGAGAGGGCGACACCCCGCTGCTCCGCCCCAGCGCGCTCGGCTTCCGGATCGGGCTTCCGGGGCTCCGGGTCAAGGACGACGGCCTCAACCCGACCGGGACCTTCAAGGCGCGGGGAGCCTCGTGCGGCATCTCGATGGCGCGCGTGCTCGGAATCGAGGAGGTTGCCCTGCCGTCGGCCGGAAACGCCGGCGTCGCCTGGGCCGCCTACGGCGCCGCCGCAGGAATCAGGGTGCACGTGGCCATGCCGCGCGACGCACCCGCCGCAAACAGGATCGAGTGCGAGCTCTACGGCGCCGAGCTCAGCCTGGTTGACGGGCTCATCTCGGACGCGGCGACGGCGATCGCCCGCACGGTGTCCGAGCACGGCTGGTTCGACGCGTCCACGCTCAAGGAGCCGTACCGGATCGAGGGCAAGAAGACCCTGGGGCTCGAGATCGCGGAGCAGCTCGGGTGGCGGAGCCCCGACGCCGTCGTCTATCCCGCCGGCGGCGGAGTCGGGCTCATCGGCATCTGGCGCGCCTTCGAGCAGCTCGCCCGCCTGGGCTGGATCAGCGGGCCGCTTCCGCGTCTGATCGTGACCCAGGCGGAAGGCTGCGCTCCGCTCGTGCGGGCGTTCGAGGACGGCAAGGAGACCTCCGAGCCGTGGAGCGGAGCGACGACGATCGCCGCCGGTCTCCGCGTTCCGCACGCCCTGGGGGACTTCCTCGTCCTGCGCGCGATCCGCGAGACGGGAGGGACGGCCCTCGCGGTGAGCGACGAGGCGATCCTGGAGATGGTCTCGGTGCTCGGCCGGGAGGCCGGCATCTCGGCGGCCCCCGAGGGGGCGGCGACGCTCGCCGCCGCGCTCGCCCTCCGGGAGACGGGCGAGCTGGACGCCGACGACGTGGTCGTCCTCGTCAACACGGGCTCCGCGCTCAAGTACCTCGACCTTCTCTGAGGGGCGCTACCGGCTGCGGTAGAGGCGCACCGTCAGCGGCGCGAAGACGGCGGCGAGCACGGCCGCGCTCGCGAGGACGAAGGCGATGTCGCCGCCGGTGGCGGAGCCGCCCATCAGCCCGCGCGACGCCGTCACCAGGTGCGAGATCGGGTTGATCTCGACGACGGTCTCGAGCCAGCCCGGGAGCGTCTCCGGATCGACGAAGACGTTGCTCAGGAACGTGAGCGGGAAGATGCCCATGAAGCCGGCGTTCATGACTGCGTTGGGCGTCCGCAGGAGCAGCCCGAGCGTCGTGAAGACCCAGGCGAGGCCGAAGGCGAAGACGACCACGAGCGCGACCGCGGCGACGACGCCGACGACGCCGCCGTCCGGCCGGAAGCCGATCGCGAGCCCGACCGCGATCACGACCACGGCACCGAGCACGTAGCGCACGCTGTCGCCGAGGACCGCCCCGACGAGCGGCGCCGAGCGCGGGATCGGCAGCGAGCGAAAGCGGTCGACGACGCCCTTCGTGACGTCGGTGTTGAGCGCCACGCCGGAGTAGACCGTGGTGAAGAGGACGGACATGACCATGATTCCGGGGAGCAGGTACTCGAGGTACTCGCCCGTCGAGCCGGCGATGGCGCCGCCGAAGATGTAGGTGAACATGAGGACGAAGAGCACCGGCGTGATGGTCACGTCGACGAGCTGCTCGGGCACGTGCTTGATCTTCAGCATCCCGCGCCAGCCGAACGTGAGGCAGGCGGAGAGGCCGCTGGCGCGCGAGGGGCGCTCGCGGACGGACAGCGCCGCGTGGAGGGCCTGGTCCTCGCGTGCGGTGCGCGCGCGCGCGGGAGCGGTGCTCACGCCGCCTCCTCGCCCGGCCCGAGCTCCTCGCTCGCGTCGGTCTCCTCGGCGGGATGGCCGGTGAGCGCGAGGAAGACCTCGTCGAGGCTCGGCTGGCCGAGGGAGAAGCCCGCCACCCCGACCCCGACCCGCGACAGCTCGGCCAGGGCCTCGGCAGCGCGCTCGGGGCGCGCGCACGCGACCGAGAGCGCCGCCGGGTCGGGCTCCCGGTGAACGCCGACGTCGAGCGCCTGCGAGAGCGCCTGCTCGGCGAGCGGCCGCTGCTCGGGGTCGAGCAGGCGGACGTGCAGGGCGCCCGAGCCGACCGATGCCTTCAGCTGCGCGGGCGTGCCCTCCGCGATCACCTTGCCGTGGTCGATGACCGCGATCCCCTCGGCGAGCTGGTCGGCCTCGTCGAGGTACTGGGTGCAGAGCAGGACCGTCGTCCCGTCGGCGACGAGCGTGCGGACGATGTCCCAGACCTGGTTCCTGGAGCGCGGGTCGAGCCCGGTGGTCGGCTCGTCGAGGAACATGAGCCTCGGCGCGACGACGATGCTCGCGGCGATGTCGAGCCGCCGGCGCATGCCGCCCGAGTAGTTCTTGACGAGCCGTCCCGCCGCCTCGACGAGATCGAACGCTCGCAGCAGCTCGGCCGCCCGCGCCTTCGCCTCCTTGCGCCGGAAGCCGAGGAGGCGGCCGATCAGGATGAGGTTCTCCTGGCCGGTCAGGTCCTCGTCGACGGAGGCGAGCTGGCCCGTGAGGCTGACGACGCTCCGCACCTCGTCGGCCTCCTCGACGATGTCGTGGCCGAGGACGCGCGCCTCGCCGGCGTCCGGCCGCAGCAAGGTGGCGAGCATGCGGACGGTCGTCGTCTTCCCTGCCCCGTTCGGGCCGAGGATGCCGTAGACGCTTCCGGCCCGCACGGCCAGGTCGACGCCGGCGACTGCCTGCGTGTCGCCGAAGGCCTTGCGCAGGCCGGACGCCTCGATGGCGAGGGTGGAGCTGGTCACGACCACCACAGGTTAAAGACCTCGGAGCCCCGGAGAAATCATCGGTGCGGAGGCCGGCAGCCCGGGCGAGTACCCTCTCCGCATGCGGCACGGCGAAGGAGAGGGCGAGCGCCCGCCCGAGGAGGACTGGCTCGCCGAGGAGTGGCTCGACGCGCCGACGGAGGAGACGCCTCCGAGCGCGCCGCGCCGCCGCTTCGGCCCGCCGCCGCCGGGGGCGCCCAGCCGCCGGCTCCTCGCCCTCGTCGCCGGCGTCTCGATCGTCGTCCTCATCATCCTCGTCGCCTTGCTCCAGGGCGACGGCGACGAGGAAGCGGCGCCGACGACGACGCCGACCGAGACGGCCCCTGCGCCGCAGCCGGAGACGGAGCCGACGCTCACCGTCGCCGAGAGCGGGACCCTCGCGGAGGGCGACAGCGGGCGCCGCGTCCGCCGGCTCCAGCGCGCCCTCGCCAACCTGGGCTACGACGTCACGCCGGACGGGGCCTTCGGCCCGGGCACGACGGCTGCGGTCCGCGCCTTCCAGGAGGACGCCGGCCTCCAAGCCGACGGCGTCGCCGGGCCCCAGACCGCGCGCGCACTCAACGAGGCGCTCGCGGACGCCGGGTAGCGGCGCGCTTTCGAGGCGCAGGTACTTTGACCGTGTGAGCACGCGACGGTCTGAGGGAGGCGGAGGTCGGTGGACGTTCGCCCGCGGCGAGCCTCCCGAGCGGCCCGCCGACCCGGACGTCCGCCGGGCGAACCTCCGGCGCGTCGCCCGCCTCTTCAGGCCCTACCGCCGCCGGCTCGCCGCGGTGCTCGCGCTCATCTTCGCCTCGGCGCTGCTCGGGATCGTCGCGCCCTTCCTGATCCGGGACATCTTCGACGAGGCGCTGCCGCAGGACGACGATCGCCTCCTGACGCTCCTCGTCGCCGGCCTGATCGCGATCGCGGTCGTCACGGGCGCGCTCGGCGTCGCGCAGACGTGGCTCTCGAACGTCGTCGGGCAGCGCGTCATGCACGACCTGCGCGCGACCGTGTACCGCCACCTGCAGCGGCTCTCGCTCGCCTTCTTCACGCGGACGCGCACCGGGGAGGTGCAATCGCGGATCGCGAACGACATCGGCGGCGTCGAGCGGGTCGTCACGTCGACGGCGACGTCGATCGTCTCGAACGTCACCACCGTCGCCGCCGCCGTCGTCGCGATGTTCCTGCTCGACTGGCGCCTGGCCGTCTTCTCGCTCGCGCTCGTACCGCTCTTCGTCCTCCTCACGCGGCGCGTCGGCGAGGTCCGCCGCCGGATCACGACCGACCGCCAGCGGACGATGGCGGACATCTCGACGCTCGTCGAGGAGTCGCTCTCCGTCTCCGGGATCCTGCTGGGGAAGACGATGGGCCGCAGCGCCGAGCTGACCAACCGCTTCGAACGGGAGTCGTCGGAGCTCGCCGGTCTCGAGGTACGGCAGGTGATGGCCGGCCGCTGGGTGATGGCCTCGATCCAGATGAGCTTCTCGATCATGCCCGCCCTCGTCTACTGGTTCGCGGGGCAGAGCTTCGTCGGCGGCGTCACGCTCGGCACGGTCGTCGCCTTCACCACCCTGCAGACGCGGCTCTTCTTCCCGGTCGGCCAGCTGCTCTCGGTGCAGATCGACGTGCAGACGTCGCTCGCGCTCTTCGACCGCGTCTTCGAGTACCTCGACCTGCCGGTCGAGATCGTCGAGCGGCAGGACGCGGTCGACCTGCCGCCGTGCCGGGGCGATCTCGCCTTCGAGGACGTCTGGTTCCGCTACGCGGCGGACGGCTCGGAGGGCAGCTGGACGCTCAGCGACGTCAGCTTCGAGGTGCCCGCCGGGACGACGACGGCGGTCGTCGGCGAGACCGGCTCGGGCAAGACGACGGTCGGCTACCTCGTGGCCCGGCTCTACGACGTCGACCGCGGCCGCGTCACGATCGACGGCATCGACGTTCGGGGCGCCACGCTCTCGTCGCTCGCCCGCACGGTCGGCGTCGTCTCGCAGGACACGTACCTCTTCCACGCCTCGATCGGGGACAACCTCCGCTTCGCGAAGCCGGAGGCCTCGGACGCGGAGGTCGAGGCCGCCGCGCGCGCGGCGCGCATCCACGACCTGATCGCGAGCCTGCCCGACGGATACGACACGATGGTCGGCGAGCGCGGCTACCGCTTTTCCGGCGGCGAGAAGCAGCGCATCGCAATCGCGCGCACGATTCTCCGAAACCCGCCCGTCCTCGTCCTCGACGAGGCGACGAGCGCGCTCGACACGCGCACGGAGCGCGCCGTCCAAGAGGCGCTCGACGCGCTCGCCGAGGAACGCACCACGATCGCCATCGCGCACCGGCTGTCCACGATCCGCGACGCCGACCAGATCGTCGTGCTCGACGGCGGCCGCGTCGTCGAGCGGGGGACACACGAGGAGCTGCTCGCGCTCGGCGGCCGCTACGCGGGCCTCGTCGCCCGAGACGCCGACCTCGGCCCCAGGGTGCGCGTGCCGTCGGAGGAGCCCGCCTGACGGCCGAGGCGGGGCTCCTCCGCAGCCAGGCGTTAGAAGAAACACCTGCGGGGGCGTCGATCCGGGAGCGGCCTTGTATGTTGGCGGCACGCTCAGACTTCTCGGCGCGAGCCCCGGGTCGCACCACTCGATCCCGTAACGGACTACGCCCGCTCACCGGTGTTCAAGCTCTGTGACGAAAGGTCCTTCCAGGGAACTGAAGCGGGGTTTGGGCCCGCTTGAGCCGGTTAGGTGCAGGGAGGTTCGTTACCTATTCCGGTACCAAGTCTTTGCGTACCGGCTTGCCGCCTTTGCGCGCGCTCGGCTCCACAGACTCCGCATTCTCGGAAGGTGAGGGGCGGCGGGGACCGAGGGGGGCCACCGCCGCCCGTTCCGATCAGTCGCTGATCTTCTCCCTGGTCGTCACGTAGATGTCGGACAAGCCGCTTTCGCCCTCGCCGGTTCCCGGCGGGCCGGCTCGGCCGAAGAGAAGCTGCTGCGCGTCCCAGGAGAGCGCTGGTCGCGATTCCCCAAGGGCCGTGTTGACGTTCGAGCCGAGGTTCACCGGTGCAGACCATGGATCCGCGACGCTCGCCCGGGTCGCGGACCAGATGTCCTGGCCGCCGAGGCCGCCGGCGCGGTTCGAAGAAAAGACAATTTCGCGACCGTCTTTGCGTACGTTCGGCTGGATGTCGTTGGCGCCCGCGTCGTTGAGCTCGGCGATCGGCGTCGCCGCCCCGAAGCTCATGCGGCCGTTCTTGCGACTGACGTAGAGGTCCCCGGGGACGACCGCCGAGCTGCGCGAGAAGTACAAGCGTCCTTGGATAGACGAGGGGCCCTGCTCGTCGAGGGCACTGTTCGGCCCTGCCGGAGCGCAGGCGAGATGCCGCGGCTCGCCCCAGCCGTGCTTGGGGTTGCGGCGGGCGAAGTAGATGTCTCCCAGCCCGCAGGTCACTCCCTCGACGACCCTCCGGCTGACGAAGAAGAGCCCATTCTTCCCCACCGGCGTCGGGCAGAAGTCGTCCGAAGCCGAGTTGATCGACTCAGGCAGGTTCACGGGCGCTCCCCACGGGTCGCTCGCACTCGCTCGCCTCGATACCCAGATGTCGAGGCCGCCCTTGCCGCCCGGGCGGTTCGAAGCCATGTACAGGCGACGGCCGTCGCGCGACTGGATTGGGCACCCGTCGGTGAACGCCGTGTTCAGGTCGGGGTGATTCCCGGCGATCTCGTCGATCTTCTGCGCCGGGCCCCACGCCGAAAACTGCGGCCCCGCGGTTGCCGCGAGCGCGCCGCCAGAGACGACGCCGATCCCGAGCGCAAACACAATTGCGCGCCTGAGAATGCTCATTGCTTTCTCCTTCCCGATGGCTCGTTGTGCTCGAGTTCGAGCTGTTCACGTTCGCTGGTGTAAGCCGTGGGCTCTGAGCGATGTCGGGCGCGGGTGCCTCCCAGGCGTGGCGTCGGATACGTCCACGAAGGCGTCGTCGTTGTACGCCCGAACCTCATGACCGCAGTCGCAGCTAACAGCCTTGCCAGCGAGCATTTCGCGGTCGATACTCGAGATGTGCGGCTAGACGATCCGGGCTCTTGTGGAGCTCACGGTTCGTCGCGCTGGGCTCGTCGTGTGTGTTGGCATGGCCGCCTCCTTGTGTTGAACTTGACGAGCGGACTGTGGCAAGGAGACGTGTGACGGCACGTGTGACCGAAATCGCCGGGAAACGCCGGTGGGTCTGAGCATCCAGCTCCTCGGGCCGCCCCGGATCGAACGAGACGGCCTGCCCGTCCCGACTCCGCGCGGCCACAAGCAGTGGGGTCTCCTCACGTACCTCCTGCGCACGCCTGCGCCGTCGTCGCGCGAGCGGCTCGCCGCCCTCCTCTTTCCGGAGGCCGACGACCCGCTCGGCACGCTCCGTTGGACGCTCTCGGCGCTGCGCCGACTGCTGGGCGAGCACGCCGAGCTGACCGGCGATCCGGTCCGTCTCAGCCTGCGCCCCGGGACGTTCGTCGACGTCGACGTCCTCGCCAGGGGATCCTGGGTCGAGGCTCTGGCCTTGCCCGGTCTCGGGCACGAGCTCCTCGACGGGCTCGTCTTCCGGTCGAGCCCCGCCTTCGAGAACTGGCTCGAGAACGAGCGCCGCCACGTCGCCGGGACGACGGCCGCCGTCCTCCGCGAGGGCGCGCTCGCCCTGCTCGCCCGTGGACAGGCGCAGGCGGCGACGGACCACGCCCTCGAGCTCGTGCGCCTCAACCCGTTCGACGAGACCTCGCATGTCGTCCTCGTCCGCTGTCTCGGGGCTTCCGCCGGGGCCGCGGCGGCCGCGCTCCAGGTCGCGGCCTGCACGGAGCTGTTCGCGCGGGAGCTCGGCGCCGAGCCGAGCCCCGCGCTGCGCCTGGCCGCCGAGGTGCCTGCGGCGGCGCCCCTCCCGCGCGTCTCCGGGCGGGCCGCCGTGCTCGCGCAGATCGAAGCCGGCGAAGCCGCGATTGCCGCCGGCGCCGTCGACACCGGCCTCGGGAGACTGCGCGGCGCCGTCGCCTCCGCCCGGGCGGGCGCCGAGCCGGAGCCGCTGGCGAGGGCGCTGATCGGCCTCGGGAGCGCGCTCGTGCACGCGGCCCGAGGCACCGACGAGGAAGGCGCCACCGCGCTCCAGGAGGGCAGCGGGCTCGCCGAGGCGGCCGGCAACGGGCCGCTGGCAGCGACCGGCATCCGCGAGCTGGGCTGGGTGCAGTTCCTGCGGGCCCGCTACGACCGTGCGGAGGCATCGCTGGCCCGCGCCGAGGCGCTTGCCGGCGAAAGCGACGAGGAGCTCGCGTGGATCGACGTCATTCGCGGGAGCTGCCGCAGCGACGTCGCCGACTACGCGGCCGCGGGCGAGCTGCTGGGCGCAGCCGTCGCTCGGTCGGAGCGAGCCGCGTCCGCCCACCTCACGGCGTTCGCGCGCACGATGCTCGGCCGCCTCCACCTCCTGCGCGGAGAGCTCGAGGACGCCCGGCGCATCCTCGACGAGACGCTCACGTACGTCGACGCCCGGGGCTTGACCGGGTTCCAGCCGTGGCCGCAGTCGTTCCGAGCCGAGATCGACCTGCGCGCCGGGGACGTGGATGCCGCGGAGGAGCGCCTCGAGCGCGCCTTCGCCCTCGGCTGCGAGGTCGGCGACCCGTGCTGGCAGAGCGTCGCCGCGCGCGGCCTCGGGCTCGTCGCGGCAAAGCGCGGCGATGCCGCCCGTGCCCTCGAGCTGCTCGTCGAGGCGCCCGGCCTCTGCCGTCGTCTCCCGGACACGTACCTCTGGATCGAGGCGTACGCGCTCGACGCCCTGTGCGCGTTCGCGCTCGAGCACGGAGTGGAGGGCAGCGGCCGCTGGATCGACGAGCTCGAGGCGATCGCCGCCGGCCACGGCATGCGAGAGCTCCTCGCGCGTGCCACGCTCTACCGGGCCGGCCTGGGCGAGCCCGGAACGCTGGACGCGGCGCGCGCTCTCTCCGCGCAGATCGAGAACCCCGCTCTCGAGGAGCTGGTCAGGTCGGCCGAGACCGCGGCCGCGGCCGCCTAGAGGAGGATGAGCGCGGCCGTCTCGGGCGGGCAGCCGGCTCGGCGGAGGCGCAGGGTGAGGTGCAGGTCGACGTCGAGGCGGAGCGCCAGCTTGAACGCAAGACGGGGGTCGTAGCCGGCGGCGAGCAGGCTCGCATGGCGCCAGGAGAAGACCCGTTCGTCCTCGGTCTCCAGGCCGGCGAGCTCGTCGCTGATCGTCTCGATGGCAGACATCCCGTCCTCTGTCCCCTTAGACGAGGCGCGGGGGCCATTCCTTCCCGGCCCGTCTCTAGGAGCGTCTACGCGTCGTCCCCGGCGACGAGCGCCCGAAGGCTCTCGTGCTCCTCGCCGCAGGCGGGGCAGCCCTCGAGGTGGGCGCGCATGCCGGGAACGGCCGCGTCCGCGTCGGTGCCGGAGACCTCGAGCTCGACGTAGCGGTCGAGCTCGGCGAAGCACTCGTCGCAAGTGAGCTCCGGGCCGCTCGCGCCCAGAAGGCGGCGGAGCCTCTCATCCATGTCGGTTGCCTCCTTCAGCCCGGTCGACGGCGAGCCCCTGGGAGGCGAGGTGCGCACGGAGCTTCTGCCGGCCGTCGTGCAGCGTCTTGTAGAGGGCGCCCCGCGTCGATCCGAGCCGCTCGGCGAGGACGTCGATCGGGACGCCGTTCAGCGCGATCGCGACGAGCACTCGTCGCTGGTGGGGGGTGAGCACGCTCTCGATCCCCTCCCTGATCGAGCCGAGGAGCTCGCTCTGCTCGGCCTCGTGCTCGGGCGACGAGCCGCGCGCGGCGAGCAGCGACCAGCTCTCCGGCTCGAGCGGGATCTCCCGCCCCTGCCAGGAGCGCTTTCGCAGCTTCACGGCCGCCTCGAGGAGGGCGAACTTGTAGGCCCACGTGCTGAAGCGCGAGCGCCCCTCGAAGTCCTCGAGGCGGGCGAGCACCGAGACTAGCGCGTCGTCGGCCGCCTCGAGCGCGATGTCGTCCAGCTCGTTCCCGCGCAGGTGCGGCAGGGCCGGGCGGCGCCGCGCCACCTCGAAGCGGGCGGCGCGGAGGAGCAGCGCGTGCAGGCGGGCGACCGCGTCGTCGCGGACGACGCCATCGTCGCCGAGTGCGTCGATCCAGGCCCGCGACTCGAGGTCGAGAGACGCAGCGGGTGCCACGGACGCGACGCTAGCAGGGGCGGGCGTGCTCAACCCGGCCACTCCTCGTCGAGCGGAGCGAGGATGCGGGCGGCGAGCGCCGGCGGGCACCCGCGCTCGACGAGCTCGACGACCGCGTGCAGATCCATGCGGGAATCGCGCGCGAGCGCAGCGGCGAGCGGAGCGTCGAAGCCGGCGTCGGCGAGCTGCCGGCGCCGCCACGCAACCACCTCTCGAGCTGCAGGCTGACCGCTGCGGGTGCTCGTGCTCACACCATGTTCGTGTCGGCGTCGAGGGCGTTCTTACGTCAGGCCGCCAGCCGGCGAGCGACCGGGCGCGTGCCCTCGACCACGCGGTCGCGCCCGTCCCCGTCCGGGGTCGCGACGACGCTCTCGTAACCCAGAGAGCGCAGCTCGCCGGCCAGCCCGGCGGCCTGGCCCGCGCCGCACTCGAGCACCAGCCGGCCCTCCGGGGCGAGGGCCGCGCGCGCCTGGGCGGCGATGAGCGGGCCGAGCCGCTCGCCGACCAGGGCGACGCGCGGCTCGTGAAACCTGGCTTCAGGATCGAGCAGCTCGAGCGCAGCGACCGTCAGATAGGGCGGGTTCGAGACGACGAGGTCGAACGGACCCGCGAGACCCGCGAGCAGGTGACCTCGGCGAAACCGCACCCGGCCCGCGAGACCAGTGCGCACGGCGTTCTCGCGCGCGAGCGCGAGTGCATCGGCCGAGACGTCGACGGCGGTCACGCGCGCGCGGGGATGCTCGGCCGCCATCGCGAGGGCGATCACGCCCGAGCCCGTGCCGACGTCGAGCACCCGCGGCTCTGCGACGCCGCGCAGCAGCCTCAGGCAGCGGTCGACGAGGACCTCCGTCCCGGAGCGCGGAATGAACGCCCGGCGGTCGGCCGCGAGCACGAGCCCGCGAAAGCGCACTTCTCCGAGGACGTACGCGAGCGGCTCGGGCGCGTCCGCTCCGTGCGAAGGCTGCTCCGGCATCGGGAAGTTGGTGTCGCGCCCCCGCAGGTTCTTTCGTAAGACCGGCGTGGCGAACGACACGAACGGTCCGTGGTGCAACCGACAGGAAGGAGCCTCACGTGACCGCCTCGACTCGACCCTCGCCCCCACTGGCCCTGCTGGGACTGCTCGCCCTGCTGGCCGCGCTCCTCGCCCTCAGCGTCTCCGGTGCGTCCACGGCGCACGCCAACCGCGGGGAGCAGGCCCGCGGCAAGATCTCCCGGAGCGAGCTGGCCCTCCGCAACGACATGCGCAAGCTCTGGGAGGACCACATCGTCTGGACGCGCCAGGTGATCGTCAGCTTCGCCGCCGGGCTTCCCGACCTCGACCCCGCTCTCCAGCGCCTTCTCGCCAACCAGGACGACATCGGCGACGCGGTCAAGCCGTTCTACGGCGACGCGGCGGGCGAGCAGCTGACGGCGCTGCTGCGGGAGCACATCCTGATCGCCGCCGACGTGCTCGCCGCCGCCAAGGCCGGCGACGGCCCCGCGCTCGCCGCCGCGCAGGAGCGCTGGTACGCGAACGGCGACGACATCGCAGCGTTCCTCGCGGCCGCAAACCCGAAGAGCTGGCCGCTCGCGGAGATGCGGGCGATGATGCGCGAGCACCTCGACCTCACCACCGCGGAGGCCGTCGCCCGGCTCACGGGCGACTGGGAGGCCGACATCGCGGCCTACGACGAGGTGCACCGGCACATCCTCGGGATGGCGGACGCACTGAGCGCCGGCATCGTGCGCCAGTTCCCGGCGCGCTTCCGGCGGTGAGACCCGTGCGCCCGGCGACACCAATCCGACGAGAGCCTTCTCACCGCGAGCCAGGAGGTGTGGAATGACAGCGACCTCGGAAAAGGGACGGCTCGGCGACGCCGCGTATCAGGCGTACCTGCTCCTGCGCGTGGGCTTCACCGCCGCGCCGATCCTCTTCGGGCTGGACAAGTTCTTCAACCGGACGGTGGACTGGCCGGACTACCTCGCCTCGTGGGTGAACGACATCGCCCCGGGGAGCGGCCAGGACTTCATGTACTTCGTCGGGGTGGTCGAGATCGCGGCCGGGATCCTCGTCGCGCTCGCCCCGCGGATCGGGGCCTACGTGGTGGCGGCCTGGCTCGGAGGGATCATCGTCAATCTCCTCACCGTCGATCCGCCCACGTACTACGACATCGCTCTGCGGGACTTCGGCCTGCTGCTGGCAGCGCTCACGCTCGGCCGGCTCGCGCAGGCGCTCCACGCCGCGCCGGCCGCGTCGGCGCCGGAGGCGCTCCGGCGGGCGGCCTGAGGCTCGGCCCCGGTAGGCTCCGGAGCATGTGCAGAAGCATCCACACGCTCTACAACTTCGAGCCCCAGGCGACCGAGGAGGACGTGCGGGCGGCCGCGCTCCAGTACGTGCGCAAGATCAGCGGCTTCACGAAGCCGTCCCGGGCCAACGAGGAGGCGTTCGCGCGTGCGGTCGACGCCGTCGCGGACGCCTCCAGGCGCCTGCTGGACGAGCTCGTGACGACGGCGCCGCCGCGGGACCGCGAGGTCGAGGCGGCCAGGAAGCGCGCCCGCTGGCTCGAGCGCCAGGCGGTCTAGACCCGCCCTAGATCCGCTCCGGCTCGTGCTCCGGTAGATCGATGTCCGGCTCCTCGGGGAGCGTGCCCGGCTCCGGCGGCGTCACGCCGGGGTCTTCGCCCGGCGGCATGTCCGGCACCTCCGGGTCGGGACGCTCCGGATCGGGATCGGGGTCGAGCGTGGTCATCGCGCCTCCCTTCGGGTCGCGGTCACCGGGACTTGCGGATCGCGTCGATCAAGTCCCACTTGCCCATCTTCGAGCGGCCGGGGATGCCCTTCTCCTTCGCGAGCTCGTAGAGCTGCTCCCGGTTTCGATCCTCGAGCGCGTGCCCGGCCTTCCCGCCTCGCCCGCGCCCCCGCGCCGCCTGCTGGCCGAGCCCGCGCCGCGTGCTCTTCGGCAGGTGGGCGATGGTGC
This sequence comes from Thermoleophilia bacterium, assembly GCA_025923055.1. Lineage (GTDB taxonomy): Bacteria > Actinomycetota > Thermoleophilia > Gaiellales > Gaiellaceae > JAIBJN01. The sequence goes on along the minus strand of JAICGP010000021.1, from coordinate 31 downwards.
GCTTGCGCTTCGCGGCCTGCTGCGAGCGCTT
>JAICGP010000020.1 GCA_025923055.1 Thermoleophilia bacterium | reverse complement strand
TCGTCGCTCTTGCCGGGTGCCTCCTGCTCCTGCCGGGCTGCGGGTGGCTGCTCGGGCCGGCAATCGCCGTTGGCGGCATGGGGACCCGCGGAAGCTCCGACGAAGAGGCTGCCACCGCGAACGTGCGCGCCTCGATCCCGGCGATGGAGGCCTACTACGCCGACCACGGGTCGTACGCAGGGGCCACGGTCGACGAGCTGCATGCGTACGACGACGCCGTCGAAGCTGTCGGCGTCTTCCCGGCCGCTGACGGAGCCACGTACTGCATCGAGAGCAGCGTGGGATCCTTCACCGTGAGCCGGCCGGGACCGGCGGGCGAGTTCCGGCCCGGTCCCTGCTAGCGCTCCTCGAGCGCCTGAGCGATCGCCGCCCGTCCCTTCGCGAGCACGGGCTCGCCGTGGGAGACGAGCACCATCTCCACGGGCAGCTCGAGGAGCGGCCGGAGCGCCTCGCGCAGGTCGGGGTGGCGCATGCCGCTCGGCAGGTAGCTGAGCCACGACTCCGGGCAGAGGCGCAGGCCGCCTGCGTCGTCCCCGAGCAGGCGGTCGCCCGGCACGAGAGCGCGGTGCTCGGGGATCCACACCATCGTCTCGCCGGCGCCGGCCATCCGCACCGTCTCGACGCCGTCGGGCAGCGCCCGGCGCGCGCGTGAGGTCGACGCGTCGTAGCGCTCGGCGAGCCGCTCTCGGCTCCGCCGGTGGAACTGGAGCGTCGTCACGATCGCGACCCGCCGCTCGTGGCGGCGCACGAGCGCGTCGAGCGCGGCGTGCACGTCGCCGCGGTCGTCGGGGACGAGCGGGTCGACGAGCAGGAGCGCGTCCCGCGCCTCGTAGGCGACGCAGCCCACGTCCGGGCCCCAGTCGGCCGGGCTTCCCGGGACTGCGTTCGGGTCCGCGTCGGGATGCCGGGCCGTCCAGCGGTGCAGCCCCGGAGCGAGCTCGACGAGCGGCGTCACCTCTCCTCGACCGCGGCGCGAAGGTGCGGCGGCGCCTTCAGCCAGTAGCTCTCGCGCAGCCACTCGAGCGCCGCCTCCAGCGACTCCTCGTCGGCGACCTCGGCCGTCACCCAACCGTAGCGGCCGACGTAGCGGGCCGTGCTGACGAAGGGGAGCAGGTGCGCCATCTCCCGCTCCTCGGGCGTGAGCTTGACGGTCAGCCGGACGCACTCCTCGGCGACCGACATCGACGCGAACATGCGGTTCTCCGCGACCTTGAAGACCGGGTGCCCCCAGGGCTCGTCCTCGTAGGTCTCCGGCAGGGAGAGCGCCAGCTTCCGCAGGCGCTCGGCCAGATCGGCCAGGTCGGGCACGAGCGCAGCCTATCGCCCCGAACGCAGCGACAGGGATTGTGAGGATTCTGCAAAACTTCCAGCAGTTTCCGGAAATTGCGCTTCCCGAGGCGTACCCTCCCCGGGCATGCGAGTCGGAATCCTGGGGCTGGCCGCAGGCTCCCGGATCTCTTCTCTCGGCTCGTAGCCCACGGACGCCGAGGCGGAGCCCCGCCGCAACGGGCTCCGCCTCGAGCGCGTAGTCTAACCGCGCGGGACCGACGGCATTCGCGGGCTCAGCGGCCGAGCCGGAGCTTCGCCACGACGCCCGCGTGATCCGAGTGGAAGAGCCCGGAGGGCGTGCGGTCTGCGACCGGATCCTCGCCGACGATCTCGGCGGCGAGCGCCCGGAAGCGGCCGCGGAAGAGAACGAGGTCGATGCGTTCGTCGAAGGGCGGCACGGGGCTCAGCAGATGCGTCTCCCAGCAGCACGTCAGCCCGGGATCGCCCGGGTGGACTACGGCCCATGCGTCGGCGAAGCCGGCGCCCCGCAGCAGTCCGTACGTGGGCGTCCCGCTGCCGTCGGGCCGCGAGTTGAAATCGCCGATCAGGAGGGTGGGTAGCGCGGTCGCGGCCGGCCCGGCGAGGAGCTCCGATGCCTGGGCGACCTGCACCGCGGCGCTGAACGCCTCCAGGTGCGTGTTGACGACGCGGAAGCGCTGGCCGCGCAGCTTCAGATCGACGGCGGCCCAGCCGCGCGGCAGCTGAACCGGCCCCGCGATCGTGGGCAGCGTCACCCGGGCCGCGAAGTTGGCGGCCTGCCCGTTCGAGACCTTGAGGCGCGGACGGCGATCCCGGTTCACGAGGATGACGTCCCGGTCGGTGGCGCGGACGTCGAAGCCGAGCGCGGTGGGGAGCTCCGGCCCGTCCGCGTTCACGACCACGGCGGCGGGCTCGTAGTCGAGGCCGCGGGCGGCGAGCGCGGCGAGGAGGATCTCGAGGTAGTCCCACGCGACGGTCTCGGCCGGCGTCGCCGCGCCGTCGGCGGGAGCGTCGGTGCGGATGAGCATCGCCTCCTGGAGGCCGACCACGTCGGGCCGGGTAGCCGCGATCTCGTCCGCAAGGGCCTGGGCGCGCTCCGGGAACCTCGTCGCCTGCACCTCGAGGAAGGCCGTCGTCGTCGCGCCGACGAGCTCCGGAAAGCTCTGCGCGGCGAAGACCGGCCCGAGATCGGTGCCGACGAAGACGTTCCGCGTCATCACCGTGACCTGGCGGCCGTGGCCCGCCGCCGCAGCGGGCCACAGCGCCAGAGCGATGAAGACGGCGAGAGCAGCCGCGAGAGCGTGGCGCGCTCGTAACACGTGCCTCATGGCAACCCCGACGATTGCACACTCGGGGCTGCGGTTCAAGAGGCCGGGCCCGCGCCCTTCGGAGAGGGCGCGGGCCCGGCGGGACGTGCGTCCTGCTAGCGGCCGGACGGGGCGGGCGCGGGCACGGCCCGCGGCGCCTTCTCCGTCTCGTGCGAGACCTGCGGCAGCCACTCGAGCCACCGCGGCAGGTACCAGTTCCAGTCGCCGAGGAGCTTCATGACCGACGGAAGGAGCACGCCGCGAACGATCGTCGCGTCGATGAGGAGCGCGGCCGCGAGCCCGACGCCGAGCTGCTTCATGTCGATCGTCGAGAGCGTCGCGAAGATCGAGAAGACCGCGACCATCACGAGGGCCGCCGCCGAGACGACGCCGGCCGTCGACTTGATCCCGTGGGCGACGGCCGCCTCCGTGTCGAGCCCGCGGTCGATCGCCTCCCGGATCCTGCTCAGGATGAAGACGTGGTAGTCCATCGAGAGGCCGAACAGGATCACGAAGAGGAAGAGCGGGAGCCACGAGACGATCGCTCCGGTCGAGTCGAAGCCGAGCAGCGACTCGCCGTACCCGTACTGGAAGACCAGCACCAGGAGGCCGTAGGCCGCGGCCACCGACAGGAGGTTGAGGAGGACGGCCTTCGCCGCGATCACGACGGAGCGGAACGAGACGAGGAGGAGCGCGAAGGCGAGCAGGAGGACGAACGCGAACACGAACGGGACACGGTCCTTCGTCAGCTCGTTGAAGTCCTTCGACGCGGCCGTCTCGCCGGTCACCGCCACCTCGACGCCGTCCACCGCGCCCACGGTGGCCGGGATGACCTCCCCGCGGAGCGTGGCGAGCGCCGCCTGCGAAGCCTCGTCGTCGCCGTCGCCGGCGAGCGGGACGGAGACGAGCGCCACGGTGCCGTCCGGGTTCGTCTCCACCTGGATCGGCTCACGCATCCGACCCGTCGCGAGCGCCTGCTCGCGCAGGTCGGCGATGGCGCCTTGCACCTCGGTGGAGCCGACGTCGTCGGCCTCGATCGCCACGACGGCCGGCAGGGGGCCGCCCGGGAAGGCGGTCTGGATCCGGTCGTACGTCTGCATGATCTCGAGGTCGCGCGGGAGGCTGGAGAGGCCCGGGAGCTCGGTGTGGATGGTGGCCGCCGGCGCCGCGAGGGCCAGCAGGAAGCCGCCCGCCGCGACGGCCGACACGAGCGGCCGGCGCAGGACGCGGTTCAGCACCGCGCCCCAGAGCCGCGAGTCGCCGTCGTCGCGCCGCAGCCGGCGGAGCAGCGGGATCTTGCCCTTCTCGACCCGGTCGCCGAGCCACGAGAGCAGCGCCGGGAGGACCGTCAACGAGCCGGTGACGGCGATGGCGACCACGAGGATCGTCCCGATCGCGATCGCAGTCCAGATCGCGCTTCCGCCGAGGAACATGCCGGCGAGGGCGATGATGACCGTGAGACCCGAGATCAGCACCGCCCGCCCGGAGGTCGCGGCGGCGACCTCGAGGGCCGCCCGCGGGCTCCGGCCGGCCGCCCGCTCCTCGCGCTCGCGCTTGAGGTAGAAGAGCGAGTAGTCGACGCCGACGGCGAGGCCGATGAGCAGGATCACGGAGGAAGACGCCTCGTCCATCGGGAACACCTGGCTCGGGAGCGCCGCCAGGCCCAGCGCCGCGGCGACGGCCGTGAGGCCGAGCACCAGCGGGATCGTCGCCGCCACGAGCGCGCCGAAGGCGAGCAGCAGGATGCCGAGGGTGAGCGGGATGGCGAAGAGCTCCGCCCGCTGGAAGTCCTCCGCGACCGTCTCGTCCAGCGCCTTGGCCGCGCTGGCGTCGCCGAACGCCTCCACCACGAAGCCAGGATGGGCCTCCTGAGACGCCGCGAGCGACTCGAGGATCGGATCGATCCGGTCGACGGCGGAGTCGTCCTCGTCCGTGAGCTCGAACTGCACGAGCGCCGACCGCCCGTCCGCGGAGACGAGGGTCGGGTCGTCTGCCGGCGAGCGGACGTCGGAGACGCCCTCGAAGCCGGAGACGCGGTCGACGACGTCCTTGACCACGGCCTGGAAGGCCGGGCTCGACGCCGAGGCCGAGTCGCTCTGGACGACCACGGACTCCTCGGCCGTCTCGCCGAAGTCTCCGCCGTCGATGATGGCCGTCGCCCGGCCCGACTCGCCGGGGACGGTGTCCTCGTCGCGGAGCTGCTGCGTCCCGACGAGGTTCCCGATGGCCAGCGCCAGCACGACGAACCCGAGCCAGCCGAAGATGGCCAGCTTCCGGTGCGCCGCGCTCCAGCGGGCCATGCGGGCCGAGAGGTTCTTCGAGGTTGCGAGGGGGGTCATGAGATTGGTCCTTTCGAGCCTTGTTTTCGTGCTCATAGGCTCGCGGCTCGCTCGAGCCGCCGGAATGCGGACACCCTGCGTCTGGCGGTGCGGTCAGCCGAACCCGGTTCAGGCGGCCAGCGCGAGCTCGTCCCGCGCGGCGAGCGGGGCGACCGGGACCGGCTCGGCGTCCGGCTCCTCGCGCCGCAGGGCGGCGAGGACGGGGAGCGAGAGCAGGATCGGGACGCCGATCGCGACCCACATGGCGCCGTAGCCGTTCGTGGCCGGGAAGAGCGGCTGGAGAACGTCGATGCTCACCCCGACCACGATCGGGCCGAGGACGGCACCGAGCGCCCGGGAGAAGCCGAAGAGGCCGGAAACGGCGCCCTCGGCGCCCGGCGGGGCGAGCTGCACCAGCATCCCGTAGGGAAGCGTCATGACGACGGCGCCGGCCAGGGCGACGAAGGGAAGTCCGACGAGCAGCGGCCCCAGCGAGGAGAAGCCGGCGCCGACGAGCAGCCCGACCCCGTAGATCCACAGCGCGGCGTGCATGAGGCGGTGGAGCCCGACCGAGTCGGCCAACCGTCCTGCGCCGAAGGAGGCGACGACGTAGGCGCCGGCGACGACGCCGATCACGGCCGTCGCCGTTCCGACGGACTCGCCGAGGCCCTTCACGACGAAGAGCACGATGAAGGTCTTGAGGCCCATGAACGAGAGCTCCCAGAGCGCGTTCGCCGCCACGAAGGCGCGGACGTCGGGGCGCTCGCGGATCAGCCGGAAGACACCCGGGCCCGGCACGGCGGGCGCGGCCGCGACGGCGAGCCGGCGCTCGCGCCCCCGGACCTCGCGCACGAGGACGACCGTGGCGAGCACCACGGCGCCGGCGGCGAGGACGAACGGGAGCGGCGTCCAGACGGTGAGCAGCAGCCCACCGCCGACGAGGGCCGCGCCGAGCCCGAGCCCGCGCATGACGCCCTGCCAGCCCTGGGCCCTCCCCAGGTGGGACGAGGGCACGAGCTCCGCGAAGAGCGCCTGGTAGGGCGGGTAGTAGACGAAGTAGCCGACGAAGAAGAGCGAGACGAGCGCGACCGTCTCCGCGTAGCCGTGCGCGAAGGGAAGGATGACGAGCGGCGCGACGAGAAGCGGCGCGCCGACGAGCGCGTAGGGAATGCGCCGGCCGAGGCGCGTCCGCGTCCGGTCGGAGAGCGAGCCGATGACGAGCGGCAGGAAGAGCGCGAAGGCGCCTTCTGCGCCGATCGCCAGCCCGATCGCCCCCGCCGACGACGTCGCCTCGCCGAGGAGGAGCGGCGCGTACGTCGTGAGGACGCTGATCCCGAGGGCGAGCGCGAACGTGGGCAGTGCGAGCGCCCCCAGCATCCTTGCGGTGCGGGGCGCCGGGGCCATGGCCTATCCCGCCAGAGCCCAGCGAGCGCCGCGCACGGTCCAGCCGCCGACGGCGAGGACCAGGATCGCTACGACGATCGCGCTGATGAACAGGTTCCGCTTCATGCCGACACCCTCCCTCCTCACCAACTGGACGGGAATGGGGCCAACCAGCTTCCGTCGGTGCGGTTTTCCGCACCTGGAAAAAGGCGCTACGAGCGGAGAAACGTGAGCACCGCGAGCACGCGCCGATGGTCCTCGGCGGCGTGCGGGAGCCTCAGCTTCCCGAAGATGCTCGTCACGTGCTTCTCGACCGCGCGCTCGGTGACGACGAGCGCCTCCGCGATCCCCTGGTTCGAGCGGCCCTGGGCCATGTGCTCGAGGACCTCGCGCTCGCGGGGCGTGAGCGTGTCGATCGGGTCGTCGCGGCGGCGGCGGCCGACGAGCTGCGAGACGATCGCCGGGTCGAGGGCGGAGCCGCCTTCCCCCACCCGCCGCACCGCGGCGGCGAACTCGCCCACGTCCGAGACACGGTCCTTGAGCAGGTAGCCGACGCCCTCGGCGCTCTCGGCGAGGAGCTCCATCGCGTAGGTCGGCTCGACGTACTGCGAGAGGACGAGGACGCCCACCTCGGGGTACGCCTCGCGGATCTCCTGGGCGGCCTTCAGCCCCTCGTCCGTGTGCGTCGGGGGCATGCGGATGTCGACGATGACGACATTCGGCGAGTAGCTGCGCACCTTCAGCATCAGGTCCTCGGCCGTGCCCGTCTGGGCGACGATGTCGAAGCCCTGGTCCTCGAGGAGCCGGGCAACGCCCTCGCGGAGCAGGACCGAGTCCTCGGCGAGGACTACCCGCACGGGATCTCCGCGCGGATGCGCGTCCCGGAGCCACGCGGGCTCTCGACACGGAGGAGCCCGTCGAGCGCCTCGACGCGGTCGACGAGGCCGCGGAGGCCCGATCCCTGCCCCGGATCCGCGCCGCCGATCCCGTCGTCGGCGATCTCGACCACGGCCCGTCCGTTCACGCGCGCGATGCTAACCGCGACCGACGATGCGCCGGCGTACTTGACGACGTTGGCGAGCGCCTCGGAGACGACGTAGTACGCGGCCGCCTCCACCGGCTCGGGCAGCCGCTCGTCCTCGAGCTCGAGGTCGACGGGCAGCGGCGAGCGGGCGGCGAGCGCCTCGAGCGCCGCGTAGAGGCCGCGGTCCGAGAGCACCGCGGGATGGATGCCGCGGGCGAGCTCGCGCAGCTCCTCGAGCGCGGCGGCCAGCTCCTCCGCCGCCTGCACGAGGAGGCGGTTGGCCGCCTCGGGGTCGCTCTCCACCTTGGCCTGGGCCAGCCGGAGGACGAGGGAGAGCGAGACGAGCCGCTGCTGGGCGCCGTCGTGGAGGTTCCGCTCCAGCCGGCGGCGCTCGATGTCGCTCGTCTCCACGAGCCTCGCGCGCGAGCGGCGCAGCTCCTCCTCCTGCTCCTTCCGCTCGGTGATGTCGATGCCGGAGACGAGCAGGCGCGGGTGGCCGCGGTGGTCGCGGAGCGGGGTCGTCGACCAGGCCACGCGCCGGCGCTCGCCGGAGCTCGTGATCCACGCGTTCTCGTACTCGCCGCGGCCCCCCTCGCTGACGATCTCGAGCAGCTCGTCGCGGACGGCGTCGCGCTCCTCGGGCGCGATGAAGAGGTCCCAGAAGGCACTGCCCGCGTGGAGGTCGTCGTCCTGCCTCCCGGAGAGCCGCTCGAGCGAGCTGTTGAAGCGGACGACGTAGCCGCCGGGCGTCAGAAGGCAGAGGAGGCTCGGGGTCGAGTCGACGACGGTGCGGATGAAGTCGCGCTCGTTCTCGAGGTCGCGGTGGCGCTGCTGGAGCTCGGCATGGAGGCGCTCGAGCTCTGCCTGAGCGCGGTTGCGCTGGGTGAACTCGCGGACGATGAGCACGGCCTCGTCACGGGCCTTGACGATGCGCGCCTCGAAGTCGCGCGGGGCGCCGTTGATCTCGATCGTGTACTCGTCCGCGACGCTCTCCCCCGTATCGATGGCACGCTCGATCGCGGCGACGAGCGAGTCCGCGACGTCTGCCGGGAGGATGTCGTGCGCCCGCGCGCCGATCAGCTGGTCGGGCGGCACGGCGAGGTCTTCGGCCGCGCCCTTGTACTCGAGGTACGTGCCGTCGCGGGCCATCCGGAACATGAGGTCGGGCACGGCGTCCAGCAGCGCTTCACTGCGCGCCTGCGCCTTGGCGAGGGCGGCGTGCCGGCGCTCGTTCTCGAGCGAGAGGGCGGCGGCCGTCGCCGCCGCCTCGACGAGCAGGGGATCCTCCTCGAGCGAGCGATGGTGGATGAGAGCGGCGACCGGCTCGCCGTCGCGCTCCACCATGGTCGCGAGCTCCTCTCCGCCGGGCTCGGGCAGCTCGACGGGATTGCCCCCGATGTCCGCGAAGGAGCCGGTCTCCGGGATCCAGTAGGCGAGACGGAGCGTGGGGTCGCCGAGCGCCCTGGCGAGCGAGTCGCGCAATTCGCCAGGCGCGTGCCCCTGGCCGATCTCGAGCAGCAGCTTGCCGACCCCCGCGCGCGCGAGCTGGCCGCTCAGGAGCCCGAGGATGAATGCCGGGGGCACGGAGGCGAAGGTGAAGGTGAGGACCCACCAGAGCGCCTGCGCCGTGTCGGGATCGAACGAATCGACGAGGATCGTGACGCCGAGGAGCAGGAGCGAGGCCCCGGCCGTGAGGTAGACGGGGAAGAGGACGCGGCGGAGCGGCACGGACGCCGCGTGCCAGCGGCGGTAGAAGAGGTAGAGCAGGACGCCCAGCGCCGGCAGGACGAACGCGATCGAGACGCCCCAGACGACGTCCGCGACGAGGGGAGCGTCCGTGACGGCGATCGCGATGTCGGGGCATTCCGGGCAGTCGTCCGGCCGGGGTTGGAAGAGGTAGGTCAGCGTCGACCCGGCGATCGCCACTCCATAGGCGACGCCCACGATCGCGTACACGAGCCTCGTCTCCAGGTACCCGCGCGGGAATGCGAGGAGCGCGTGGACGAACACGGCGAGGAAGAGCCCGCCGTACACGTAGCCGATGGTGAAGGGAACCGGCTCGTTGGCCTGCGCGAGCACGCCCAGGAACGAGGTGAGCCCCACGGCGCACATGAGGAGCCCGAAGCCGTTGTCGGGACGGCGGACCCAGGCGACGAGGCCGCCGAGGATGAACGACCAGCTGATGACGAGCGCCGCCGTCGCGACGAACGCCTGGTTCTCCTCGTGCTGGCTCCCGAAGACGAGGAGGAGCGCGCCCGCGCTCAGGAGGAGTCCGAGGCCGACGACGGCCACGGGGATCGCTCGTCGCATGCGTCTATCGAAGCACAGCGCGCAGCGCAGCGCCCGAAAGCTCGGCCTTCGGGATGAAGGCGGCGGCGCCGCACCGGTCCACGATCGGCCCGAAGTCGGCCGCGTCGTGGCTCGACGTGAGGACGACCACGGGGCCGTCGCCGTTCCTCCGGCGGAGCTCCATGGCGACCGTGAAGCCGTCGGTGTCGGGGAGCTGGACGTCCAGGAGCACGACGTCCGGCCCCAGCTCCGTCACCGCCTCGAGACCGGAGCAGCCGTCCTGGGCCTCGCCGACGACCTCGAAGCCGTCCGCGGCGAGGACCGCCCTCGCCGTCGCCCTGAAGCTCGGATGGTCGTCGACGATGAGGACCCGGTGCGCCATGTGGAACGAATGGTGGCAGAGCGGTGAACGCCCTGTAATACGGCTATCCACACTCTTCGAGGCCCCCCAGAAGGGGGATCCGGAGCGGCTACGCGCCGCGCGGCGCCGAGTCCTCGAGCACGACGCGCATGAGGTCTCGGATCGACACGATCCCCACGACGTCGCCGCCCTCGCAGACGGGCAGGTGACGGAAGCCGCCGTGGATCATGAGCGCGGCCGCCTGCCAGGTCGCGTCGCCGGCGTCGATCGTGTCGGGGTGCCGGGTCATGCGGTCGCCGACGCGGGCCTCGGCGACGCTCCCGTCGGCGACGGCCTCGAGGACGTCCCGTTCCGTCAGGATCCCGGCGAGGCCCCCCGCGTCCATCACGAGCACCGCACCCACCCCGCGGGAGACCATCCGGCGGGCCGCCTCCGCCAGCGCGTCCTCTGCGGCAGCGGTGAGCAGGTCGCGCGACATGTGGTTCCCGATCACGGGCACCGTGGCGATCCTAAAGCCCGAGGGACGGTGGTGCGAGCCGGAGACGGCTACTTCGCGGCGGCCTCGAGCTTGTAGCCCACGCCGTAGCGGGTCTGGACGAACGTGTGCGTCGGGCCCTGGGCCTCGAGCTTGTCCCGGATCTTGCGCACGAACACGTCCACCGTGCGGTCGCGGTGCGTCTGACGGCGGCCCCAGACCTTCTGCAGGAGCTCGTCCCGGGTCACGACTCGCCCCTGCTCCAGTGCCAGCGCGTAGAGCAGCCGGAACTCGGTCGGCGTCAGCTCGGCGCTCCGCCCGTTCACATAGGCCTGCACGTTCAGCGGGTCGACCGTCAGCTCCTGGACCTCGATCGGCGCGCCGCGGCGCTCGTCCTGGACGCGGACCCCGCGGCGGGCGGCCGCCCGCACGCGCGCGACGAGCTCCTTCATCGAGAACGGCTTCACGAGGTAGTCGTCCGCCCCGATCTCGAGCGCGTGCACCCGGTCGTGCTCCGTCCCCCGCGCGCTCACGACGACGATCGGCGTCCCGATCCCCTCCGCCCGCGCGGTCTCGATCAGCTTCCACCCGTCCACCCCGGGGAGCATCAGGTCGAGCACGCAGACGTCCGGCCGCTCGTAGCGGAGGCGCGCGAGACCCGACTCGCCCTTGTCCACCCAGAGCGGGTCGAAGCCCGCCGTGCTCAGGTGCCGCGCCATCCCCTGGGCGATGACGTCGTCGTCCTCGATGATGAGAACCTTCGACACGTCTCCTCGATTCTGCCCGCGCGAGGCGTCCGTCGGGGTCGCCCGACGGTAGCCACATGGTGAAGAAGTGGAGAACGTCAGGGCCGCGGCGACCAGAGCCAGGCTTGCGAGTGCAGCCTGCCGTCCGGGTCGCTCCACTCCGAGCCGAGGAAGACGAAGAGGTCGGTCCCGGCCGTGACCTCGGTCGTCCCGCCGTCAGCGTGCTCGAGGGCCTCGAGCTCCGGCATGCGGAGCTGCGCTCCGGTCGCCCGGTCGGCCACGAGGCCGGAGCGCAGCCGGTAGTCGGCACGCGCGCCGTCCACCCAGCCGGCGTTCAGGAGATCGTCGTGAGATACCCAGCCGCTGCCGCCGAGGGCCGCATCAGGATCCGCGAGCACGCGCCACTCGCCGCTCGCGAGGTCGAGCGCCGCGCCCCGGAGCGGAAGGTCTCCGGGCGGATTGGCGACTAGCTCGTGGTCGAAGAGGAGCAGCTCCTGTCCCGACCAGCGCATGACCCGGTCGAAGCCGGGCGAGAGCGGGTCGTCCGGCAGCTCGCTCCACGTCTCCGCGGCCGGATCAAGGACGAAGTCAGGGAGCTCGCGTGGCTCGTCGCCCCAGCTGTGGGCGACGAGCCGGTCCCCGGCTTCGACGAGTCTGTACGCGTCCGGCTCGTCGGTCGGTAGCGGCAGCTCGTCCCACTTGTCCTCCTCGGCCCGGTAGGCGAGGAACGCGCTCGGGGCCTGCGGCCGCGCGGGTTCTCCCTCGATCCAGAGGTAGGCGGTCGCGCCGACGACGACGGGCTGTGCCCATGAGAAGGCGACCGGCGCGTTCGCGATCGACCGCCACGTCCCGGCGGCCGGGTCGTAGGCGGCGCCGTCGGAGAGCGGCGGCGGCGTCGGCGGCCGGCAGAGCGCGCTCGGCGGGCAAGGAGGCGCGTCGCTGCCGCCCACGAGCACGATCTCGTTCCCCGTCCAGAACCCGGTGGGGAACTCTCGTGGGCTGAGCGGCGGGTCGGGGAGCACGCGCCAGGGAATCACGTCGGCGTCGGCGCCCGGCGTGTCTCCCGACGCGACCGCCCCGACGAGGAGCACGGTGGCCGCCGCACCCGCCAGAGCCGTGCGTCCGCTCACATCGGGTTAGACGGCCCGGCGAGACGGAAGTTCCCGCTTAGCAGCAGCCGCCGGAGCCGGCCTCCGCGACGCGAATCGGCTCCGTGTCCCGGGGCGTGCGCGCCTTGACGATCGCGCCGTGCATGCCGTCCGCGACCTCGTGCGTGAACTCGACGCTCACATCCTCGAGGCCCGCGGCCTGGAGGCCGGTCTCGTACTCGGCCTTCGAGAGGGCCCCGGCGATGCAGCCGACGAAGCTACCGCGCTCGGCGCGCTCCGCCGGGGTGAGCCGGTCCTCGGCCACGACGTCGCTGATCCCGAGCCGGCCTCCCGGCCTGAGGACGCGGGCGATCTCCGTGAGGACGGCAGCCTTGTCGACGGAGAGGTTGACGACGCAGTTGGAGATGACGACGTCCACCGAGTCGGCGGGGAGCGGGATCGCCTCGATGACGCCCTTGAGGAAGTGAACGTTGGCGACGCCCGCCTCGCGTGCGTTGCGCTGCGCGAGCGCGAGCATCCCGTCCGTCATATCGAGTCCGTACGCCGTTCCGGTCGGCCCCACCCGCTTCGCCGAGAGGATGACGTCGATGCCCCCGCCCGAGCCGAGGTCGAGCACGACGTCGCCTGGCCGCAAGTCGGCGACCGCGGTGGGATTGCCGCACCCGAGGCTCGCGCGCACCGCGCTCTCGGGCAGCTCGGACCGCTGGTCGCCGCTGTAGAGCTCCTCGCCGAAGTCGGTGCTCTCGGCCGCGCCGCAGCAGGAGCCGCCGCCGCAGCCTCCTCCCGAGCCTGCGGCCACCTCCCTCGCCGCCTCCGCATACCGGCGCTCCACCTGCGCGCGCAGCTCGTCCGTCGTCGTGCTCATCGAACCACCTCCGGAAGGTCGACGAGGCCGGCGAGCTCCGCCGCCGCCTCGCGGTCGAGAGAGAAATACGCCCACTTGCCGCGCGGCTCGCGCTCGAGCAGGCCCGCCTCGGTCAGCTTCCTCAGGTGGTGGCTGACGGTGGCCTGGGAGAGGCCGAGGGCGGGAATGAACTCGCAGGCGCAGACCGGCTCGTCGCTCGTGGCGAGGAGGTTGACGATCTTGACCCGCGCCGGGTCGGCCAGCGCCTTGAAGAGCGCCGCCGTCGCCGACGCCTCCTCGTCCGTGAGGGCGTCCGCAGCGAGCGGCTTGCAGCAGGCGATCAGGTCGAGCGAAGTCATATCGACAACCATCGTAACGATGTTTGTCGATATGTGCAAGTAGGCGACGTGGCTACCATCGGCGCGACGTGCGCCGCTTGCTCGGACGCCGCGCCGACCCGGCGCTGGAGCTGCGCCTCGAGGCGAGGCGCGGCCGGGCCCTCGTCGAGGAGAGCCGGGAGATCGTCGTCGTCCTCGACGCGGACGAGCGGGTCGTCGCGGCGAGCCGGCGGGCGCGTGAGCTGCTCGGCGGGCTCGAAGAGGGCGCGCCGGCTCCGGAGCCGTTGCTCGCCGGCGCGCCGCTCAGGATCGACTACGAGGTCGACGGCCGCCGCGAGACGATCCTCTACGGTCGCGACAGCGGCGACCTGCGCGCCTACGAGGAGCTCCGCGCCGGCTTCACCGCGGCCGTCTCGCACGAGCTGCGCACGCCGCTCGCGCGCCTCCTGGCCCTCCTGGACAGCGCGCTCCTGCCGGATGCGGAGGTGCGCGACCTCGTCGAGCAGGCGCAGGTCGAGGTCGACCAGATCCGGGAGCTGATCGACGACGTCCTCTTCCTCTCGGAGCTCGAGTCCGGTCACGAGGTCGTCGGCCTCGGCTCGACGCGCGCACTCCCCGTCCTCGTCGAGGTTGCGGAGGATCTGGAGGAGGCGGCGGCGCGCGCCGGAGTGAGGATCCAGGTCGACGGCGACGAGGACGCCGAGCTGCCCCTGCGGCCGCGCATGATCCGCGTCGTCGTGCAGAACCTCGCCGAGAACGCCCTCCGCTACGCGGGGCCGGGGGCGCACCTCCGCCTCTCCGTCCGGCGCGAGGAGAACGGCGTCACGCTCGTCGCGGCGGACGACGGCGTCGGCGTCGCGCCGGAGGACCTTCCCCGTCTCTTCGAGCGCTTCTACCGTGGCGACCGCGCCCGCGCTTCGCGGGGGACGGGGCTCGGCCTCGCCATCGTGAAGCATGTGATCACGTCGGCCGGCGGGACGGTCGAGGCCTCGGGCGCCCGCGGCGAGGGGCTCACGATCCGCTGCGCCTTCCCCTAGAGAGGCTCGCTCGTGCCCGCGGCGGCCGGGTCGTGCGACACGGCCCTCACCTTCTGCAGGAAGACCGCCACGCCCACAGCGGCGAGCGCGGCGAGGATCGCGCTCACGAGCGCCACGACGTGCAGCCCCTGCGTGAATGCCGCCCGGGCCGCGTCGAGAACCGGCCCGGCGACCGCGTCGGTCAGCTCGCGGCTCACCGCGACTGCTCCGCCGAGGGTGTCTCGCGCGGTCTCGGCCTCCTCGGGGGGAACGGACGCCGGGATGCCGTCGTCCACCTCCACACGGTAGACGGCCGTGCCGATCGTGCCGAGGATCGCGATGCTGAGCGCGCCGCCGAGCTCGGCGCCCGTCTCGGAGATCGCCGAGGCAGAGCCGGCCCGCTCGGGCGGCGCCGCGCCGAGGATGAGGTCGTTCGTCAACGTGAAGACGGGCGCGATGCCCAGCGAGTAGACGAAGGACGTGGCGATCAGGACGCCGACGCCCGACTCGACGCCGACCTGGGTGAGGCCGAGGAGCCCCACCGCGGCAACGGCGAGCCCCGCGGCCATCACGTAGGCGGGGCGGACACGCTTGACGAAGGCGGGCGCGAGCATCGAGCCGGCCACGAAGGCGACGAACGACGGGAGCGTCACGACGCCCGCCTCGAGCGGCGAGAGCTCGAGGACGAGCTGGAGGTACTGGTAGATGAAGAGGAAGGAGCCGAAGAGCACGAGGATCCCGAGCGTGTAGACGGCGAGCGAGGCGCTGAACGCCGGCACGCGGAAGAGCTGGAGGTCGATGAGCGGGTCGGCTAGCCTCGCCTGCCGCCTGACGAAGAGGACTCCCACGATCAGCCCGCCGGCGATCGCCACGACCGGGAGGGCGCCGAGCCCGTCCTGCGCCATCTGCTTCAGCCCGTAGACGACCGCGAGCACGGCGACGAGGGAAAGCGCGGCGCTGACGAGGTCGAGGCGGCCGGCGTCCGGATCGCGGTACTCCGGCAGGAGCACCGGGCCGAGCACGAGGAGGAGCGCCATGACCGGGAGCGCGAGCAGGAAGACGGAGCCCCACCAGAAGAACTCCAGCAGCGCCCCGCCGAGGAGGGGGCCGATCGCGCCACCCAGCGAGTAGGCGGTGATCCAGACTCCGACGGCGAACGTGCGCTGGCCGGGGTCCTCGAACAGCGTCCGGATCAGCGAGAGCGTCGAGGGGGCGATCGTCGCGCCGGCGATGCCGAGCAGCGCCCGCGAGGCGATCAGCATCTCGGCGCTCGTCGAGAACGCCGCGAGCAGCGAGGCGAGCGCGAAAGCGGCTGCGCCGATCAGAAGCAGGCGCCGTCGCCCGATCCTGTCGCCGAGCGTCCCCATGGTGATGAGCGCCCCGGCGACCATGAAGCCGTAGATGTCGGCGATCCAGAGGAGCTGGGCGCTCGTCGGCCGCAGGTCCTCGCTGAGGTGCGGCACCGCGAGGTGCAGCACGGTGAGGTCCATCGCGTAGACGACGCACGCGAGCGCCAGGACGGCGAGCCCGATCCACTCGCGGCGTCCGGCCTTCGGAGCGACGACCGTGCTCATGGTCGTAGAGACGGCTCCGCGCCCGAGGAATCATCGGCAGCGCCGAGCCCGAGCGGCCTTCACCAGCCCGTAACCACTCGTTCACAGCCTTTCAGCCCACGGCTCGCGCGCCCACGGCGACACTCGCGGCGATGACGAAGAGCGAAAGGAGAACAGTGGGTATTCGCCCTCTCCCCAGGGTCGTCCTCCTCCTGGTCGCGGTGGCGGCGCTCGCGTTCGTCGCGACGGGCTGCGGCAGGGAGGACGACGACGACGGAGCGGACGTCGCGAACGCCGGGAACACGACCGGCGAGACGCTCTCCGGCCGGGTCGTCTCCGACGGCTCGAGCACGGTCGGGCCGCTCACGACCGCCGCGGCGGAGCGCTTCAGCGAGCAACAGCCGGGCGTCAACGTCGAGGTCGGGATCTCGGGCACCGGCGGCGGCTTCGAGCGCTTCTGCGCCGGCGAGACCGACATCTCGAACGCCTCCCGCGCCATCGACGAGGAGGAAGAGGTTCCCCTCTGCGAGGAGAACGGCGTCGAGTTCACCGAGCTGCAGGTGGCCGTCGACGCGCTCACCGTCGTCGTGAACCCGGAGAACGACTGGGCCGACTGCCTCACCGTCGACCAGCTCGCGACCATGTGGGGCCCGGACTCCGAGGGCGAGGTCACGAACTGGAACCAGGTCGACCCGAGCTTCCCCGACCAGCCGCTCGCGCTCGCCGGGCCGGGAACCGACTCGGGAACGTTCGACTACTTCACCGACGCCGTCAACGGCGAGGAAGGAGCGAGCCGCTCCGACTACACGGCCAGCGAGGACGACAACGTCATCGTGCAGGCCGTCCAGGGGGATCCCGGTGCCAGCGGGTACTTCGGGCTCTCCTACTACCTCGAGAACGAGGACACGCTGAAGGCGGTGGAGATCGAGAACGAGGCCGGCGAGTGCGTCGCGCCGAGCGCCGAGACCGCGCAGGCGGGTGACTACAACCCGCTCGCCCGACCCCTCTACGTCTACGTCAAGAACGAGTCGCTCCAGCGGCCCGAGGTGCAGGAGTTCATGCGCTTCTACCTCGAGAACGTCGACGACATCGCCGTGGACGCCCTCTACATCCCGCCTCCGGCGGAGGTGCAGGAAGAGAGCCAGGCCACGCTCGAGGACGCGATCGGCTCGTAGAGTGGCGACGAGCGACCTCACCGCAGGCGCGCAGCCGGGCCCGATCCGGCTGCGCGCCGAACGGCGCCGGATCGGCGAGGACGTCGTCAAGGCCGTCCTCGCCCTCTGCGCGCTCGTCTCGGTGGCGACGACAGTCGGCATCGTCGTCGCGCTGGTCGAGCCCTCGCTCGAGTTCTTCCGGGAGATCTCGGTCGTCGACTTCTTCTCCGGCGACCGGTGGGCGCCTCTCTTCACTCCGCCCTCGTTCGGAGTCCAGCCGCTCCTCGTCGGCACGCTGACGGTGACCTTCTGGGCCTGCGTCGTGGCGCTGCCGTTCGGGCTCGGCGCCGCCATCTACCTGAGCGAGTACGCCCCGCCGCGCGTCCGGGGCGCTCTGAAGCCCGCGCTCGAGGTGCTCGCCGGCATCCCCACGGTCGTCTACGGCTTCTTCGCCCTCACCTTCTTCACGCCGCTCCTGGGCGACCTCGGGCTCGAGGTGGGGATCTTCAACGTGCTCTCGGCAGGTCTCGTGATGGGCGTGATGCTGATCCCGACCGTCGCCTCCATCTCGGAGGACGCCATGACCGCGGTCCCTCAGGAGCTCCGGGACGGCGCGTACGGGCTCGGCGCCTCGCGCCTCCAGGTGGCGACTCGGATCGTCGTCCCCGCCGCGATCTCGGGGATCGTGGCGAGCTACGTGCTCGCGATCTCGCGCGCCGTCGGCGAGACGATGATCGTGCTGATCGCGGCCGGCGGCCTGGCGCAGATCACCTTCGACCCGCGCGAGCCCGCCCAGACGATGACGGCGTTCATCGGCGCCACGGGCCTCGGCGACGTCCCGACCGGGTCGATCGAGTACAAGACGATCTTCGCGGTCGGGCTGACGCTCTTCGTGCTCACGTTCGCGATGAACATGCTCTCGATCCGCCTCGTCAGACGGTTCCGGGAGGTGTACGAGTGAGCACTCCTGCGCTGGTCGTCGGGAAGCGCCCGCGGGGCGACAAGGTGCGCGGAACGCTCTTCTACGTGCTCTTGCTCGTCTCGGTCTCGATCGGATTCGTCCTCCTGGGGACGCTGGTCGTGGACGTGATCCGGAAGGGCGTCGGCTACGTCGACCCGGTCCTCTTCACGGAGCCGACGTCCACGAACCCCGAGCGGGCCGGCGCCGGCCCGGCGATCCTCGGCACGATCTACATGATGCTCCTCCTCCTGGCGGTCGTCGTTCCGCTCGGAGTCGGGACTGCGATCTACCTCGAGGAGTACGCGAACCGCGAGCGCTGGTACAACCGGCTGCTCGAGCTCAACATCCAGAACCTCGCCGCCGTCCCGTCGATCGTCTACGGGATCCTCGGGCTCGCCTTCCTCGTCCGCGGCCTCGGCCTCGGGCGCGTGCTCCTCGCCGGCGCGCTCATCCTGACCCTGCTGGTCCTCCCAACCGTGATCGTGGCGAGCCGCGAGGCGATCCGCGCGGTGCCGGACTCGATCCGCCAGGGCGCCTACGCGCTCGGGGCGACGCAGTGGCAGGTCGTCTCGCGCCAGGTCCTCCCCGCTTCGATCCCCGGGATCGCGACCGGGTCGATCCTCGCCCTCGCCCGGGCGATCGGCGAGACGGCCCCGCTGCTCCTCGTCGGGGCGTTGACCTACGTGGCGGTGAACCCCACGCTGCTCGGCTCCTTCACCGCCCTCCCCGTGCAGATCTACCAGTGGGTCGCCCGCCCGCAGGAGGAGTTCCGGCTGCTCGCGGCGGCCGGGATCATCGTCCTCCTCGCGATCCTGCTGACGATGAACGCCTTCGCGATCTGGCTCCGCAACCGCTACCAGAAGAGATGGTGATGCCCGACATGGAGAACGCCCCCGCGCCTGTCACAATCGCAGGCGTGAGAGACAGGCGCGTCGCCGAGCGGCAGCAGGCCGAACCGCCCGTCCACCGCGACGTGCTCTTCGACGTCGACGGACTGACCGCCTCCTACTCGGGGGTTCCGGCGCTCCGGGACGTTTCCCTCGAGATCTACAAGAACCACATCACCGCGTTCATCGGCCCCTCGGGCTGCGGGAAGAGCACGTTCATCCGCTGCTTCAACCGCATGAACGACCTCATCCCCACCGCGCTGGTCGAGGGAACGATCCGCTACCACGGGCTCGACCTCTACGGCCCCGAGGTCGACTCGGTCGAGGTGCGCAAGCGCATCGGGATGGTGTTCCAGAAGCCGAACCCGTTCCCGAAGTCGATCTACGACAACGTCGCCTTCGGCCCACGCGTCCTGGGCTGGAAGGACGGGCTCGACGACCGCGTCGAGCAGGCGCTCCGCCAGGCGGCGCTCTGGGACGAGGTGAAGAACCGCCTCAAGGCGAGCGCCTACAGCCTTTCCGGCGGCCAGCAGCAGCGCCTCTGCATCGCCCGCTGCCTCGCCGTCCAGCCCGACGTGCTGCTGATGGACGAGCCGGCCTCCGCGCTCGACCCGATCTCGACGACCGCGATCGAGGACCTCATGCACGGCCTCAAGGAGGCCTACACGATCGTGATCGTCACGCACAACATGCAGCAGGCGGCGCGGGTCGCCGACATGACGGCGTTCTTCAGCGTCGAGGTCGACGAGGAGTCGGACCGGCGCACCGGCATCCTCGTCGAGTACGACGAGACGCCGACGATCTTCACGAATCCCGGGGACAAGCGGACGGAGGACTACGTGACCGGGCGGTTCGGATGAGGATCCCGCTCCAGGAGGACCTCGACCAGCTCGAGGCGGCGCTCCAGGAGGAGGGCTCGCTCGTCCTCCGCGCGCTCCGTGGCTGCTTGAACGCCCTCGCCCAATCGGACGTCGAGCTGGCGGACGAGGTCATCGCCTTCGACGACGAGATCGACGCGGCCTACCTCGGGATCGAGGAGGGCATCCAGTCCCTCCTCGCGCGCCAGACGCCGGTCGCCGTCGACCTGCGACTCGTCCTGGCGATCCTCCACGACAACATGCACCTCGAGCGCATGGCGGACTACTGCGTCACGATCGCGAAGCTCACGAAGCTCGTCCACGACGTCCCGCACGACGTGACGCTCATCGAGGGCTTCGAGGAGATGGGCGCCCGCGCCGAGGAGATGATCCGCGTCGCGCTCGACTCGTTCCGGGACCGGAACGCCGGACGCGCCGAGTCGCTCGTCGACCTCGACGAGCTCATCGACCGCGCCAACCGCCGGGTCGTCCAGCACGTCCTCTCGCTGGGGGCGGACCCCGACCTGCGGGAGTGGGGCCTGCGCATGATCATCGTCTCGCGCTGCCTCGAGCGGATCGGCGACCACGCGGTCGACATCGGCGAGCAGACCGCCTACCTCGTGAGCGGCGAGTTCCGCGAGTTCACGGACGCCTCGCACGGCCCGGGCACGACGCCCCGCGACCTCTGACGGCCGGGGCGCCGACCGTCCTCTTCGTCTGCGTCCACAACGCGGGCCGGAGCCAGATGGCCGCCGCTCTCCTCCAGCGTCACGCGGCGGGCCGGGTGCGCGTGCGCTCGGCGGGGAGCGAGCCCGCCGACGCGGTCAACCCGGCGGTCGTCGCGGCCATGGCAGAGCTCGGGATCGATCTGGCCTCGGCGGTTCCCAGGCGCCTGGAGGACGAGGCGGTGCGCGAGGCCGACGTGGTCGTGACGATGGGCTGCGGGGACGCCTGCCCGGTCTATCCCGGGAAACGGTACGAGGACTGGGAGCTGCCCGACCCGTCCGGCCTGGGCGTCGACGAGGTCCGCCCCATCCGCGACGAGATCGAGCGGCGCGTGCGCGCGCTCCTCGCCGGGCTCTAGGAAGCCTGAGCGGGCTCGAGTCTTCGCGCCTGCCAGCTCCGCAAGCCGAACGCAACCCCGGCGGCCGCCACGGCGAGCAGGAAAACGAGTGCGCTCCCGGCAGGCAACGCGGTGAGCGCTTCCATCCCCGCGCCGACGAGAGCAGCCGCGGGGACCGTCAGGAGCCAGGCCGTGAAGATGTTCCCGGCGATCCCCCACCGGACGGCAGAGAGCCGCCGGCTCGCGCCTGCGCCCAGCACCGACCCACTGATGGTGTGCGTGGTCGACACGGGGAAGCCGAAGTGCGCCGTGGTGAAGAGGATGCTCGCCGTCGCGGTCTCCGCTGCGAATCCCTGCGGCGGCTCGAGCTTGGCGATCCTCTGCCCGAGGGTTCTGATGATCCGCCAGCCGCCCGCGTAGGTGCCCGCCGCCATCGCGAGGGCCGCGGAGACGATCACCCAGAGAGGCACGTGGAAGTCGTCCAGCGAGACGTGGCCGGATGCGACGAGCGCGAGGGTGATGATGCCCATGGTC
>JAICGP010000019.1 GCA_025923055.1 Thermoleophilia bacterium | reverse complement strand
TTCCCGCGGACGACGGAGCCTTCGACGCGGCCGTCGTCGTCTGGGTGCTCTGCAGCGTCGCCGACCCGCCGGCGGCGCTCGGCGAGCTGCGGCGCGTGCTGAAGCCGGACGGCGAGCTCCACTACTTCGAGCACGTTCGCTCGCCCCACCGCGTGTTTCGCGCAGTGCAGCGTGCCGTCGATGCGCTCTTCTGGACGCGCGCTCTCGGCGGCTGCCAGACGACTCGGGACACGATCGCGGCGATCGCCGCGGCCGGCTTCGAGATCGTGGCGCTCGAGCGTGGGTTCCATTCCTCGTCCCTCCTGACGATCACGTCCGCGCCGCACGTGGTCGGCGTCGCCCGGGCTCGGGCGCCGGCGTCCGAGGCGGCGACAGGATGACGCGGCCGGGCGCCGCCGGCGTGGACGTAGCCCCGGTGGGGGCCGCGGCGAACGTCCGCGACATCCCGGTTCTCTGGCCGTACCGCCAGCGGAGCCACCTCGTGATCGCCTGCCTCGACGACCCGGAGGAGATCGAGGACGCTCGCGCGGAGATCGAGGCGCTCGGCGCGACGCTCCTCGTCGAGCGGACGCCGGGCCCCTTGTCGGCCTGGCTAGGGCGGCCGTCGGTCGTCGTCGCCGACCGGTTCGGGACGGTCGCGCTCGCGGCGACTCATGCGCGCGCCGGGCGCGTCCTTGCGGAGCTCGAATCCTTCGCCCTCTCGTGCCCGGAGTGCGGGCCTCAGGCGTGGGGCGACCCGGGCGCGTAGAAGAGGGCGGCGCCGCGCCCGGGTCGCCTCGCGTCGGCTAGCCGACCACGCCGCAGGCGACCCGCCCGCCTGCGTCGCCCGTGGCGAGCGTCGCCGAGTCGGGGCCGAGGACGCCCTCCGTCGTCGACTGGTAGCGGGTCGGGATGTTCGCGAAGTTGTCGGGCAGCGCGTGCACCATGATCGCGGAGCCGTCGCCTTCGAGCAGCTCGGCCAACGTGAACCTGTCCGTCGCGAACTGCAGCTGCGCGGTGCCGTCGTCGAGCACGAGCAGGCTCGGCATGTCGCCGGCGTGCTCCCCGTGACCCGTGCCTGCCGGGTTGTAGTGCCCGCCGGCCGACGTGAACGGCGGCACGCACTCGCCGACGTCGTGGACGTGGAAGCCGTGGAATCCCGGCGTCAGGCCTTTGACCTGGGCCCGGACGACGACCCGGCTGCCCTGCTGCCTGAGCTTGACCTTCCCGGCCGCCGCGCCCGTCGCGTCCATGAGCCGGACGGTGACGCTCTTGCGAGACGAGTCCCCGCCCGCGCGGCCGGCCGCAAGCGGCGCGGTCACGATCACGGCAGCGGAGACCGCGAGCACGGCGCACACGAGCAGCGCCCTTCTCGAATGGAAGCGGTTGCGCATGCCTGTCCCCCTTTCTCGGTTGCCGTCCCGCGGCAGCGCTCTCCCCGGGGCCCGGGCCCCCGGTCGCCAGTCCGCGGTCGGTCCGAGACGCACGTGGGGAGAGCAACTCGGCAGCGGAACGAGGTGAGCGAGATCTTTGCAGCGATCACGCACTCGTGCGCCGGGCGTGGCCGTCCGCGACGAACACGACACGAAGCGGCACACTCCCGCGCGCCTCTACCCGCTACCGTCGCCCACGTGAGCACGAAGGCCGCGACACCGTGGGGAGAGGCCACCGTCCTGGAGGAGCTCCGAGTTCCCCAACGTGCCGGCGACCGGCGCTTCGAGACGATCGTCCAGCTGCTCGACGACGGGAAGGGAGGTGAGCTCGTCCGCTTCGCCTACTCCACCGGCGGCACCGCCCGGAGAGGGCCCGTCACCCTGCGGAGTCGCGACCTGGAGCGTCTCCACGCCCAGCTCGCGACACGCCCGCGGCTGGCCGGGGCGCTCGGCCTCGACGGGCCGTAGCCGCGCAGCACAGCTGAATAGCCGACTCGCGAGTCGCCGGGTCGCGCGCCGCGGTGCCTAGGCAGGCGCGTACGCCCGGGCTCGGGCGGCGTCGACGAGGGAGGCGAGCACCAGGCCGCCGTCGCCGGAACCGAGGAGCGGATCGACCGCGTGCTCCGGATGCGGCATGAGCCCGAGGACGTTGCCGCTCGCGTTCGCCACGCCGGCGATGTCGCGCTCCGATCCGTTGGGATTGGACCCCGGCGCGTAGCGGAAAACGATCTGCTCCTCCGGCAGGTCCTGCGGGGCGTGGTAGCAGCCCTCTCCGTGCTTGACGGGAATGGTGAGCGTCGCTCCCTCCTCGCAGCGCGTCGTGAACGGCGTGTCGGTCCGCTCGACGACGACGTCGACGTCACGGCAGACGAACGAGAGCGACGCGTTCGGGCGGAGCACGCCCGGGAGGAGCCCCGCCTCGCAGAGGATCTGGAACCCGTTGCAGATCCCGAGGACGAGTCCGTCCGCCTGGGCGAACTCGGTCACGGCCTCCATGGCCGGCGAGAAGCGGGCGATCGCCCCGCAGCGGAGGTAGTCGCCGTACGAGAAGCCGCCGGGCAGCACGACGGCGTCCAGCGGCGGCAGCTCCCGCTCGCCATGCCAGACGGTGACGGGCCGCGCGCCGAGTGCCGCAAGGGCCCAGACGGCATCGCCGTCGTCGTTCGAGCCGGGGAAGACGAGGACGCCGATGCGCGGGCGGCCGTCGCTCACGGATCCCCACTCTCGAGCTCGATCTCGTAGCTCTCGATGAGCGTGTTCGCCAGCAGGCGCTCGCACATGCTCTCCAGCTGGGCCCGAGCCTCGGCCGGCGTCGGCGCGGCGACCTCGAGGTCGATGAGGCGGCCGACGCGGGCGCCGTCGACGGCGAAGCCGAGCTGTCGCAGCGAGCGCTCGACCGCCTCTCCCTGCGGGTCGAGGATCCCGCCTTTGGGCCGCACGAGCACGGTCGCCCTCATGCCAGCACCACCGTGGGATCGGCGAGGTAGTTCTCGAACGGGATGCCGGTCAGCCGCTCGAACGCCTCGACGTAGCGGGCACGGGTCCCGTCGACGACGTCGGCGGGGAGCTCCGGGCCGGGAGGCGTCTTGTTCCAACCGAGCGACTCGCAGTAGTCGCGCACGTACTGCTTGTCGAAGGACGGCTGGCCGCGCCCCGGCGCGTACTCGTCGGCAGGCCAGAAGCGTGACGAGTCGGGGGTGAGCGCCTCGTCGCCCAGCGTCAGGGTCCCGTCCGCGTCGAGGCCGAGCTCGAACTTCGTGTCCGCGATGACGATTCCCCGTGCGGCCGTGTGGTCGGAGGCGAAGCGGTAGAGGTCGAGCGAGATTCGCTCAACCTCGCCGAGGAGGTCGTCGCCGACGAGCTCGGCTGCCCGTGCCCGGTCGATGTTCTCGTCATGGCCCTCCTGCGCCTTGGTCGCCGGCGTGAAGATCGGCGCCGGCAGGCGGTCCGACTCACGCAGGCCCGGAGGCAGCCGGTGGCCGCACACCTCGCCGGTGGCCTGGTAGTCCTTCCATCCGGAGCCGGCCAGGTAGCCGCGCACGACGCACTCGATCGGGAGCATCGCGAGGCGGCGCGCCTCGGTCGAGCGGCCGTCGTCGCGCAGCTCGAGGAGGTGGTTCGCAACGATCCCCCGCGTCCGCGCGAACCAGAAGCCAGAGAGGCCGGTCAGGACGCGGCCCTTGTCCGGGATCTCGGTCGGGAGCACGACGTCGAACGTCGAGATGCGGTCGCTGGCCACGAGGAGCAGCCGGTCGTCGTCCAGCTCGAAGAGCTCGCGGACCTTGCCGCTGCCTAGGTGAACGGCGTCAGGCATGGACGGGTTCCCCCTTTCGGTCGGCCGTACGGTCGGAGAGCGCCGCGAGACGCTCGAAGAGGACGTCGACGTGCTCGAGCGCCCGGCCGAGGTCGAATGCCTCGGCGAGCTCGTCCGGGTCGAGACGAGCCGTGACCTCGGCGTCGCCCGCGAGGAGCTCGCGGAAGTCACGCTCCTCGTCCCAGGCCGCGAGCGCGCTCCGCTGGACGAGTCGGTAGGCCTCGTCCCGCGCGAGGCCTACGGCGACGAGCGCGAGCAGCACGCGTTGGCTGAAGACGAGCCCGTGCGACGACTCGAGGTTCCGCCGCATGCGGGCCGCGTCGACCACCAGGCCCTCGACGAGCCAGGCGAAGCGGTCGAGCATGTAGTCGAGAGCGAGGAAGGCGTCCGGGAGCACGATCCGCTCGGCGCTCGAGTGGGAGATGTCCCGTTCGTGCCAGAGCGCGACGTTCTCGAGCGCCACGACGGCCGCCGCGCGGACGACGCGGGCGAGCCCGCAGATCCGCTCCGCGACGACCGGGTTCCGCTTGTGCGGCATCGCCGAGGAGCCCTTCTGGCCGCCCCGGAAAGGCTCCTGGACCTCGCGGAGCTCCGTCCGCGCCAGGTGCCGTACCTCGGTCGCGAAGCGCTCGAGCGATGCGGCGGTGACGGCGAGCGCGGCGAGGAGCTCGGCGTGCCGATCGCGCGGGACGACCTGCGTCGAGACGACCTCGGGGACCAGACCGAGCCGCTCGCAGGCGATGCGCTCGACCTCCGGATCGCCGCCGCCGTACGTCCCGACCGCGCCGGCGAGCTTGCCGACGCGCATCCCGGCGAGCGCCGTCACGACGCGCTCGCGGTCGCGCTCGAGCTCGAACGCCCAGCCGGCGAGCTTCGCGCCGAAGGTCGTGGGCTCCGCGTGGACTCCGTGCGTACGCCCGGCCGTCACCGTCTTGCGGTGCTCCTCCGCCCGCCGGATGACGGCTTCCAGAGCGGCGTCGAGCCCTGCGACGATCAGTGCTCCCGCCTCGCGGACCTGGAGCGCGGTTGCCGTGTCGACCACGTCGGAGGACGTCAGCCCGTAATGCAGCCAGCGGCCGGCGGGGCCGACGTCCTCCGCCACCGCGTCCACGAACGCGGCGAGGTCGTGCTGGGTACGCTGCTCGATCTCGGCGACCCGCTCGGGGCTCGGGGGCTTCGCGCGCTCGCGTACCTGGGCGGCGGCGTCGGCCGGAACGACCCCAACCTCGGCCCAGGCCTCGACGGCCGCGAGCTCCACCTCCAGCCAGCGAGCGAGCCTGCTCTCCTCCGACCAGACGCGCTTCATAGCCGGACGGGAGTAGCGCGGGATCACCGTCCCGATTGTAGAAGGTGGTCAGGTCGTGCCGATCACAGGCGGCTTGGGGCGACGGAGTCGCGCTACGACTGCTGCACGGAGCGGCCGGGACCACCGGGGTAGCCGCCGCCCTGACCCAGGATCTTCGCGGCGAGGATCGCGGCGTTGCGCGCGCCGTTCACCGAGACGCAGGCAACGGGGACGCCGGGCGGCATCTGGACGATCGAGAGGAGCGCGTCGAGCCCGCCCATGACGCTCTTCGACGACGTCAGCGGGACGCCGATCACGGGCAGATCGGTGTAGGCGGCCACCACGCCCGGCAGCGCCGCGGCCATCCCCGCTCCCGCGATGATGACGCGCACCCCCCGCAGCGCCGCCGTCGAGGCGTACTCCGCGACGCCGCGCGGGTCGCGATGGGCGGACAGGACCCTGAGCTCCCACGAGATCCCGCGGTCGTCGAGCTCGACGCCGGCCGGCTCGATCGCCTCGCGATCGGACTCCGATCCGATCAGGATGCCGACGAGCGGCCCCGCCTCCTCGAACTCCTCGAGGACCGGGAGCGGAAGCGGGCTCTCCTCAGGCCGTGGCATGGACCGCTCCGAGGGCGACGTCGCGGCGGTACTGGGCACCCGGAAACTCGATCTGGTCGACCGCCCTGTAGACCTGCTCGCGCGCGCCGCCTACCGAAGGCGCGACGGCCGTTACGGAGAGCACGCGTCCCCCGGCGCTCACCAGCGCGCCGTCTCGCAGGGCGGTTCCCGCGTGGAAGACGAGCGCGCCTTCGGCTTCCGCAGCCTCGATTCCACCGATGCGGGCACCCGTCTCGGGAGCGTCCGGGTAGCCCGCCGCCGCGAGCACGACCGTCACGGCCGCGTCCGGCCCCGCTCCGAGGTCGACGCCGGCGAGCGAGCCCGAGGCCGCGGCCGCGAGCGCCCCGAGCAGGTCGCCCTCGAGGCGCGGCAGGATCGCTTGCGTCTCGGGGTCTCCGAAGCGGCAGTTGAACTCGAGCACGCGTGGCCCGGTCTCCGTGAGCATGAGGCCGGCGTAGAGCAGGCCCTGGAACGGTGTCCCGCGGCGGGCCAGCTCGCGGAGAACCGGCCGGTGCACGGCCTCCACCAGCGCCTCCGCTTCCTCCTCGTCGACGAGCGGCAGGGGCGAGTAGCTACCCATGCCGCCCGTGTTCGGCCCCTCGTCGCCGTCGCCGAGGCGCTTGAAGTCCTGCGCGGGCGCGAGCGTGAGGGCATCCTCGTCGGCGCACACGGCGAAGAGCGAGACCTCGGAGCCCTCCAGCAGCTCCTCGACGACGACGCGGCCGCCGAGCGCGCGGGCCCGAGGGAGCGCTGCCGCGACCTCTTCCTCGCTCCGGCAGACGAAGACGCCCTTGCCCGCGGCGAGGCCGTCCGCCTTGACGACGCACGGCGCGCGCGGCTCGGAGAGCTCGCGCGCCGTCGGGACGCCGGCCGCGAGCATGATCTCCTTCGCGAACGACTTCGAGCCCTCGATCCTCGCCGCGTCCGCGCTCGGCCCGAACACGGCGACGCCCGCGTGGCGTAGGTGGTCGGCGAGACCGGCGACGAGCGGCGCCTCCGGCCCGACGATCACGAGGTCGACTGCCACCTCGCGGCAGAGGTCGCGGAGCGACTCCGCGTCGTCGGCCCGCAGCGGATGGCAGGTTCCCAGGGTGGCGATGCCGGGGTTGCCGGGGGCCGCGTGCAGCTCGCCGAGCCGGGGACTCTGCGCGATCCGCCACGCGAGAGCGTGCTCGCGGCCGCCCGAGCCGACGAGGAGAACGTTCACGCGGGCGAGTCTAGAGGCCGCCTCGGGCGTTTGAGACCCGCCGCCCGAGGTAGGAACGGGCCATGCGTGATCCCGGTCTCGATCGCCACGTCTGGGAGACCGAGTGGCAGGCCCTCGAGCCGCTCGTGGTCGACTCGCCCAACGAGGCGCTGCCCGAGCTGGACGACCTCGTCGAGCGCATGCTCCTCGAGGAGGGCTACCCGCTCGAGGAGGGAGAGCTCGAGCGTGCGGCCGAGGAGGGGATCGATCCGGACGTGCTCGCGAGCTTCCTCGCCGCCCGGGAGGTCGCCAGGCGGGTCGACCGCGGTGAGGAGGTCGATCCGGGTGACGTCGGCCAGGCCGTCGGCCTCTACCGCGCCCTCTACGACCACCTCATCACGCGCGAGGCCGACACCGGGTAGGGGCGCGTCCCTCTCGCGGCCGCCGGCCCGCCGGCACGAAGTGCGCTCGCATCTGCGCGGGTTCCGGCACACGGCGACACTGACACGTGCGTTCCCGAGCGTTACGTTTGCAGCGGAGGGAGGCCCGCGGCCGGCCCCCCGCGCGTCGATGAGAGCCGGGCTCGGCCAAGCCGGCCGGCTCCACCGAGGGACCTAGAGCCGCGGTGCGGCGGGCAATAGTATTGCCCTTCCCGTACCGGCGGCCCCACGGGCCGCCCCGCTGAGAAGAGGAGGGTGCCCGTGCCGACCGATCTGGAAGCCTTCGTCAGCGCCGAGGGTCGTGACGAGAGGGTCGCCGAAGTCCGCCGCCGGATCGACGACCTCGGGATCACGTACGTCTACTACCAGTTCCCGTCCGTCACGGGCCGGATCATGGGCAAGGGCGTACCCTCGCCGCACTGGGAGACGATCGCGGCCAAGGGCTTCCAGCTCGTCTACGGCGCCACGGCGAACCTCTTCACCGACCGGCACGGCAACTACATCGGCTACGGCCCGGAGGCGGCCGAGCTCGTCGGCGTCCCGGAGCCGGAGACCTTTATGCCACTTCCTTGGGACTCGCGGGTGGCGCGCGTCTGGGTGACGTGCTTCCGCAACCGGGAGGAGCGCGAGGATCCGGGCGCCTACCTCACCTCGGACTGCCGCGCGAACCTCAAGCGGATCCAGACGGAACTCGAGGACGCCACGGGCCTCCACCTCCGCGCGGGCACCGAGCCGGAGATGATGTGGCTCAAGCTCGACGACGACGGGCAGCCCTCGGTCGAGGGCAAGACGAAGCCCTACTGCTACCACATCGACCAGTTCTCGGAGCTGCAGCCGATCATCCACAAGGTGATCGAGTACGGGCAGAAGCTCGAGCTCGACATGATCCAGGGCGACCACGAGGACGCGCCCGGACAGATCGAGCTGAACTTCGGCTTCGACCGCGCCGAGCAGACGGCCGACAACCTCTCCACCTTCCGCCAGATCTGCAAGCAGGTCGGCCGCGAGTTGGACGCCTTCCCCTGCTTCATGCCGAAGCCGTTCATGGGCGTCTCCGCGAACGGCTGCCACCACAACATCTCGCTCTGGCGCGGCGACGAGAACGCCTTCGACCCCGATACGGACGACCCGCAGAAGCCGAGCCAGGTCGGGCTGCACGCGATCGGCGGGATCATGGCCCACCAGCCCGCGCTCACCGCGCTCACCTGCTCGACGGTGAACTCGTACCGCCGCCTGTGGGACACGGGCTTCTGGGCGCCGGTCTTCGCCGACTGGGGCTACCAGAACCGGACGACCGCGCTCCGCGTCTCGGCGCCGGGTCGCTTCGAGTACCGCTCCGTCGACTCCGCCGTCAACCCCTACCTCTCCCTCGCGGGCCTGATCGCCGCCATGCGGGACGGCATCGAGCGCGAGCTCGACCCCGGCGAGCCCGAGGAGCGGAACATCTACGAGGCGATGGAGGCCGGCAAGGAGGTCAAGCGGCTCCCGATGACGTTCGGGGCCGCCCTCGACGCGCTCGAAGAGGACGACGTCGTCAAGTCCGCGCTGCCCGGTGATATGTACCGTGTGTTCATGCACTACAAGCGCGACGAGTGGGAGCGGTACTGCGCCCAGGTCAGCGACTGGGACGTGACCGAGTACCTCGACGTGCTGCCCTAACGCCGAGACCCGAAATGTGCGGAATTGCAGGCATCATCTATCGCGAGGGCACCCACGAGGTCGGCCGCGACATGACGCGGATGCTCCAGTCGATGAAGCATCGCGGGCCCGACTCGACCGGGTACGCGCTCTACCGGCCGTACGACCACCACCTGGTCATGCGCTACAAGCTCGCCGACGCGAACACGCCGCGCGACTTCGAGTTCGCCGACCGGCTCGCCCGCCACCAGGGCCAGGTGCTGCAGCGGCTCCGCAGCATGGACGCGCGCATCCACGAGGTGGACGAGGAGACCGAGTACGCCTACCGCGCCGCCTTCGAGCTGCCGAACGGGAACCTCAAGGAGCTGGCCGACCGGATCGAGGACATCCCCGACTGCGAGGTGCTCTCGCTCGGGCACTCGCTCGAGATCGTGAAGGACCTCGGCGACGCCGAGGAGGTCGCGGGCCAGTACGACCTGCGGGGCTTCACCGGGACGCACGCGATCGGGCACGTCCGCATGGCGACCGAGTCCGACGTCGACATCTCCGGCGCCCATCCGTACTGGGCCTACCCGTTCACCGACGTCGCCGTCGTCCACAACGGCCAGCTCACGAACTACTTCCAGTGGAAGCGCCGCCTCGAGCGCAGCGGCCACCGCTTCCAGTCCGAGTGCGACTCGGAGATCATCGCCGTCTACCTCGCCGAGAAGATGAGCGAGGGAGCGACCCTCGAGGACGCGATGAAGGACTCGCTCGAGGAGCTCGACGGCGTCTTCACCTACATCGCCGTCACCGCCGAGGCGCTCGGCGTCTGCAAGGACGAGATGGCTGCGAAGCCGCTCGTGCTCTACGAGTCCGACGGCGTCGTCGCGCTCGCCTCGGAGGAGATCGCGATCCGCGCCGTCATCGACCGCGAGATCGACACGTACGACCCGTACGAGGGCGAGGTGCTCGTGTGGCAGCGGTAGGCGAGAGGCGGGTCAGCTACGACGCGCGCGGCCTCGCCGAGCCGCACGCGGAGGCGCCGCGCGTCGCCGAGGTCGAGGACGGCAGGGCCGTCTTCGACGCCAGGGACCTGACGACGCGGCAGATCAACCTCGAGCTGCGCCGGCTCCTCTACGAGGAGGACGTCGCGGACGTCACGGTGCAGAACCCCGGCTCGAAGCACTCGCTCGGCGTCGGCATCCTCACCCGCTGCCGCATCACCTTCGAGGGGAGCCTCGGCTACTTCGGCTGCGGCCTCGTCGACGGCCCCGAGGTCCACGTGAAGGGGCGCGTCGGCTGGTCGGCCTGCGAGAACATGATGTCCGGCGTCGTCGTCGTCGACGGGAACGCCGGCTCGCTCACGGGCGCGGCGCTGCGCGGAGGCGATGTCGTCGTCAAGGGCCGCGTCGGCGCCCGCAGCGGGATCGACCAGAAGGGCGGAACGATCATCTCGCTCGGCGACGCCGGCTCGATGACCGGCTTCATGATGCAGCGCGGCCGCCAGATCCTCTGCGGAGACGTCGGGCCCGGCCTCGGCGACTCGATGTACGACGGGACGATCTACGTCGCCGGGAAGGTGAAGTCGCTGGGGATCGACTGCGTCCCCGGCGAGTGGACGGACGCCGACACCGAGCTGATCGAGCGCAAGTTCCGGATCTACGGCCTCGGCGAGCCGCCGGCGTTCCAGAAGTTCGTGTGCGGCAAGAAGCTCTACAACTACGACAACCTCGAGCCTTCCGAGCGGAAGCTCGTGCTGTAGGAGAGAGGCGATGACGACGAGCGACCGGTACGACGACGTCGGCGAGAACTACGGCAAGCGCCAGCCGGAGCGGCGCGCCGTCCTCGGCCGCAGCCCCATCTTCACGCCGGAGGTCGTCAACGACATCCACATGAAGGCCGAGCTCGGCCGCTACCGGATGCGGGGCTTCTCGATCTTCAAGAAGATCCCGCACTGGGACGACCTCATGTTCATGCCGGGCACGCTGACCCGGTTCGTGATCGAGGGCTACCGCGAGAAGTGCCTCACGAAGACGGTGCTCGGCGCCCGCTTCGCGAAGAAGCCGATCGAGCTCGACATCCCCGTCTACATCACCGGGATGAGCTTCGGCGCGCTCTCGCTCGAGGCGAAGATGGCGCTGGCCAAGGGCGCCTCGATGGCCGGGACGGCCACGTGCTCGGGCGAGGGTGGGATGATCCCGCCGGAGCGCGACCTCTCGACGAAGTGGTACTACCAGTGCATCCAGAGCCGGTACGGGTTCAACCCGCACCACCTGATGCTCGCCGACGCGTGCGAGTTCTTCATCGGCCAGGGGTGCAAGGTGGGGCTCGGCGGCCACCTGATGGGCCAGAAGGTGACCGAGCAGGTCGCCGAGATGCGCTCCCTCCCGCCGGGCATCGACCAGCGCTCGCCGGCGCGGCACCCGGACTGGCTCGGGCCGGACGACCTCTCCCTGAAGATCCAGGAGATCCGGGAGGCGACCGACTACCAGATCCCGATCCAGCTCAAGCTGGGCGCCGCGCGCGTCTACGACGACGTCCGCATGGCGGCCAAGTGCGGGCCCGACATCATCTACCTGGACGGCGCCGAGGGCGGCACCGGCGCCGGCCCGCACATCGCGACGGAGGAGACCGGCATCCCGCTCATGGCGGCGATCCCCGAGGCGCGGCGCGCGCTCGAGGACGTCGGCCTCGCCGACGAGATCGACCTCGTCGTCGCGGGAGGGATTCGCAACGGCGGCGACGTCGCGAAGGCGCTCGCGCTCGGGGCGAAGGCCGTGGCGCTCGGACACGCGGCGCTGATCGCGCTCAACTGCAACAAGGAGATCCCGGGCGTCACCGACTACGAGGGGACGATCGGCGTCCCCGCCGGGGAGTGCTACCACTGCCACACCGGGCGCTGCCCCGTCGGGATCACGACGCAGGATCCCGAGCTGCGCAAGCGCCTCGTCGTCGACGAGGCGGCCGAGCGGGTCTACAACTTCCTCCACACGCTGACGCTCGAGGTGCAGATGCTCGCGCGGGCGTGCGGGAAGACGAACGTCCACTCGCTCGAGCCGGAGGATCTCTGCGCGCTCACGGTCGAGGCGGCCGCGATGGCGAAGGTGCCGCTCGCTGGCACCGACTACGTGCCGGGGGTGACCGAGGAGAAGGCGCTCGCCGAGATCAAGCGCCTGCTCGAGAAGCACCTCGAGTACCCGGTCGACTACCTGCCCGGGCAGCCGGCCGAGCTCGCCGGCGCGGAGGACTGACGGGCGTGGCGACCCGCGAGCCGGAGAAGATCCGCGCGATCGACGCCGAGTACCTGGCCGGCCGGCGCTTCTCCTACCAGGAGGACCAGGCCGAGATCGAGGACGTCGACCTCCTCGCGGCGACCCCCGGCGAGGACCTCAACTGGCTCGAGGACGTCGAGCTCCTCGAGGAGGACGGCATGCCCGCCGTCTTCGACCGCTACTCGAACTCGTTCCTGAAGATCTACTTCCCGATCCCCGCCGGGCAGGAGGACGAGATCGCCCGCAAGGTCCTCGTCAAGCACCTCCAGTCGGGGAGCTCGTACGGCATCCAGCTGAAGGAGAAGCACACGAAGTTCCCCCAGCCCGAGCTGGGCCCCTGGGTCGACGGCTCGCCGACGGTCGGGACCGACTGGCACCCGCCCGTCCTCGAGGGCTGGGAGCCGCCCGAAGGCCACTGACAACTCGCGCGCTAGACGCCGCGGCGGCCGTAGCCGACGCCGCCGAAGAGCACGAGCACGAGCAGGACGATGATCAGGATCCAGGCCCAGGTCGGCATGCAGCCTCCTCTCGCGGTCGCTTGACGGCTTCTACGTAGCCGTTCCCGCCGGGCGGCAAACCGGCTCGTCACGCGGAAAGAGGGGCGGGCGCCGGGCGGGCCCGCCCCTCCGGAGTTCCCGGGGCCGAGCTGCTGGCGGCTCGGAGGGGCAGCGCGGTGCGCCTCCCCGGCCCGTTCTCTCTCGACCTCAGGTATCCCCTGACTACGGCGGAAGAGCGCGGCCGGATTGCCCGGAGCGGCGCCCGGCTCAGGCCGGGACGGGAGCGTGGCAGACGGCCTCGACGTTGTTGCCGTCGGGGTCGAGGACGTAGGCGCCGTAGTAGTGCTCGTGGTAATGCGGTCGCAGGCCGGGCGGCCCGTTGTCGGTTCCGCCCGCGGCGAGCGCGGCGGTGTGGAAGGCCTCCACCGTCTCGCGGTCGCGCGCGCGGAAGCAGACGTGCGTTCCCGTGCCGGGAGCGCCTCGCCGAGAGACCCAGAAGTCGGGCCCGCCGTCGCCGGCCTGGAAGCCGACGTGCTCCTCCCACTCGGCGAAGACGCGGTAGCCGAGCGGCTCGAGCGCCTCCGCGTAGAACGCCTTGGCGGCGGCGAGATCGCGCACGTTGAGGCCGACGTGGTCGATCACGCCTTGAACGCTACCTGGCCCGCCGCCCCCGGCGAGAGACTACGCCGGTGCCAGTCTCGGCCTTCGGACTCGCGCTCGCCGCGGCGTTCGTCCACGCGCTCTGGAACCTGCTCCTCGCGCGGGCGCGCGACCCGGAGGCGGCTGGCGCGGTGGCGCTCGTCACCGGCGTCTTCGTCTTCGCGCCGGCCGCAGCGCTGACGTGGGAGGTCGAGCGCGAGGCCTGGCCGTACATCGCCGCCAGCTCGGTGCTCGAGCTTCTCTACTTCGCGCTGCTCGGAGCGGCCTACCGCCGCGCCGAGCTCTCGGTGGTGTATCCGCTCTCGCGTGGGCTCGCGCCGGTGCTCGTCCTCGCCGTCGGCGCGGCGGCGCTCGGCGCCGGTGCGAGCCCGGCGCAGGCCGCGGGCGTCTGCCTCGTCGGGCTCGGCGTCGTACTGGTCCGCGGCCTGCGGCGACCGGCCGCTCCCGCGGGCGTGCTCTTCGGGCTCGGTATCGCCGCGTGCATCGCCGCCTACACGCTCGTCGACGACCGCGGCATCCGGTACGCGGGCGCGATCACCTACCTGGAGATGTCGCTGATACTGCCCGCTCTCGCGTACGCCGGCGGGCTCACGGTGCTGAAGGGGCGCCCGGCGCTCCGGGCTGAGCTGCGGCCGGGAGCGCTCCTGGCGGGGGTCTGCATGGTGGGCGCGTACGCCCTCGTGCTCGCGGCTCTCGCCCGCGCGGACGCCGCGCCGGTCGCCGCCGTGCGGGAGGCGAGCGTCGTCATCGCAACGGCGGGCGCCGCTCTGCTGCTCCGCGAGCCCGTCGGCCCGGAGCGGCTCGTGGGCGTCGTGCTCGTA
This sequence comes from Thermoleophilia bacterium, assembly GCA_025923055.1. GTDB lineage: Bacteria > Actinomycetota > Thermoleophilia > Gaiellales > Gaiellaceae > JAIBJN01. The sequence continues at coordinate 7,556 of JAICGP010000019.1, read as the reverse complement.
GCGGCCGGCGTGGCGCTCCTGGGCGTCTGACCCCACCAGCCGCGTCAACGGCGGCCACGTCGGGGTCAGGCACCGCCGGGGCCGAAGGGGACGAGCGGTTGCTGCGAAAAGCGCTGCATCGCCGGCCTTTTCAACGAGCGGCGTCGTCCGGTGGGGCCGCGCCCGCGGCGGCCATGCCGGGGTCAGGCACCGGCATGGCCGGAGGAGACGCTTCCGGAGAGCCGGCTAGCCCTGGAGCCAGAGGGCGAGCGCGGCGAGGGAGTTCGCGTCCGAGAGCTCGCCGAGGCTGCCGCGCAGCGGGAGACGGTCGACCTCGAGGTCGTCCTCTCCTTCCTGCGGGACGCCCGGGCCGACTTTCACGAGCTCCGTCGCCTCGAACGCGTGCACGTACTCGGTCGCGTAGTCGGGCGCCGCCCAGAAGGAGCCGAGCTTGCGCCAGGTGCCCGCCGCGAGGCCGCACTCCTCGTCGAGCTCGCGCGCGGCAGCCTCCTCGGGCGTCTCGCCGGGATCGAGCGAGCCCGCCGGCAGCTCGACGGTGACGCCGTCGGCTCCGGCCCGGGTCTGGCGGACTACGACGAGCTCGTCGTCGTCGACGGCGACGACGACGACGGAGTCCGGCCTTTCGAGGACGGTCACGGCACGGCAGTCTAGGCGCGCCGGCCCGTGGACTCAGCTCAGCGCCGGCCGCCTTCGGCGGCGGAGGAAGAAGACACGGCCGGCGGCCAGCGCGACCAGGAGCGCTGCGAGGGCCGCCGCCGCGACGAGGTTCCACGGGGGCGAGCCGTCAGGAACGGGAACGGCCTCGCGCTCGGCAGGCTCGCGCACCCGGAGCGTCGCGGCGTCGATCACCGCCACGGTCTCGCCCCCGGCCACGACCCGAACCTCGCCGCCGCCGGCGGCGAGCGCGAGGCGCACGTCCGTGAGCTCGGCCCGCCCGGCGAGCGCTGCGACGTCGATACAGGCGGCCGTGCGCGTCGCCGTGTCGAGCGCGTGGACGAACGGGTGGCCGTCGCCGCCGCCGTCGTACAGCGTGTACGCCCAGCGGGCGTCGGGGCTCACGGCGCGCGTCATGGGATAACCGCGCATGACGTCGCCGAAGACCTCGGGGTCGACGACCGGTTCGGCGAGCAGCCGCCTGCGCTGGAGGTCGTAGCCGCGGACGACGTACCGCGTCGGGTCTCGCCGGTTCACGTACTGCACGAGGTAGAGCAGCGAGCCGTCCGGGGAGAGGGCGTCGAAGCTGAAGTCGCCGGCGAGCACGACCGTCTCGCGCAGGCGCAGGCGCGGCGTCTCGACGACGGCGAGCACCGTCTGCTTCCGCGGGAAGCCCGTCCGCGGCCGGATGAGGACGAGCGTCCTCCCGTCGGCGGCGAGGCCGGCCGCCGAGCCGTCGAGCGCCACAGCCGGGACGGTGAAGCGGCCCGGAAGCACGCGTGAGCGCAGCACGCGCCCGCCGGTCTGCTCGATGCGGGCGACAAGCGTGTTCGGCCCGGCGCGGAGCGCTACGTAGCGGGTGTCGTCGCCCGGCCGCGAGACGCCCGAGGGGCCGATCTCGATACCGCCCACCGGCAGCCCGTCGGCGGCGGCCGAGCCGGCGGCCGCCGCGAAGGCGCCCGCTGCGGCGATCGTGACCAGAAGAGCTCGCATTGCGTCCTCCTCGGCTTGCTTCTGGCCCAGGTACGCCGCTTGCGGTCCCGGAGGTCCGCCGACCGGCCCTCGTCCTAGCCTGCCCGGGTGGTGCGGTCCCGGGCCAGAGACCTCGGAATCCTCCTCGGCATGCTTCCGCCGGGACCGTCGAACGCCATCACCGACGTCCCCGGCGTTCGGGTCGGCCACGAGACGATCGTCGAGCGCGACGCGGTCCGCACCGGGGTCACGGTCGTCCTCCCGCACGAGGGCAACGCCTGGGAGGAGCCGCTCTTCGCCGGGCCGCACACGCTGAACGGGAACGGCGAGCTGACGGGTCTCGAGTGGATCCGCGAATCCGGGCTCCTCACCTCGCCGATCGGCCTCACGAACACGCACTCCGTCGGCGTAGTCCGCGATGCGCTCGTCGCGGCCGAGGTGGAGGGGCGCCGCGGCGGCGACGACTTCTGGAGCCTCCCCGTCGTCGGCGAGACGTGGGACGGGACGCTGAACGACATCGCGGGGATGCACGTCGGCGCCTCGCACGTCCGCGCCGCGCTCGCCTCGGCCGCCGCGGGCCCTGTCGCCGAGGGCAACGTCGGCGGCGGCACCGGCATGGTCTGCCACGGGTTCAAGGGCGGCATCGGCACCGCGTCGCGGGTCGTCGAGGCGGTCGGCTCGCACGTCGTCGGCGTCCTCGTGCAGGCCAACTACGGCCGGCGCGAGCGCCTCCGCGTCGACGGCGTGCCGGTGGGCGAGGCGATTCCCGCCTCCGAGGTGCCGCTGCCCGGGGAGCCGGCCGGCGGCGGCCCGGGCGGCTCGATCATCGTCCTCGTGGCGACGAGCGCGCCGCTCCTCCCGGACCAGTGCCGGCGCCTGGCGCAGCGGGCCGGCCTCGGAGTCGCCCGCATGGGCGGCGTGGGGGAGAACTCGAGCGGCGACCTCTTCCTCTGCTTCTCGACCGGGAACCGTGGTCTCCCGGCCGGCGACGCCGCCGCGGCGACGCCCGCGACCGTCGCGCTCGAGATGGTGCCCGGGCAGCGTCTGACTCCCCTCTTCGACGCCGTGGTCGAGGCGACGGAGGAGGCGATCGTGAACGCGCTCTGCGGCGCCGAGACGATGGTCGGGCGGGACGGCGCCACCGCGCACGCGCTTCCGCTCGAGCGCCTGCAGGACCTGCTCGCGCAGCGCCCGGGGCCCGCTCGCTAGCGTTTCGACCCCGTGTCGAAAAGCACCCCGCCGGTTAGGCCCGCACTTCCGGCTTGTTGCGGGACCTGCCTGGGGCTACGCTGGCCGGGATGGCTAACCGGCGGCGAGGTCGGACAACGGAGGTCGCAGCGAGATGAGCGTTGCCGTAACCCAACACAAGAACTACATCGGCGGCGAGTGGGTGGACTCCGCCGGAGGCGAGACGATGGAGGTCCTCAACCCGGCCACCGGCGAGACGATCGCCGAGGTGCCGGCTTCGAACGCGGAGGACGCCGACCGCGCCGTCCAGGCGGCGAGGGCCGCCCTTCCCGAGTGGCTCGAGACGACCCCCGGCGAGCGCGCGGAGCTCCTCCTCAAGCTCGCGGAGATGATCGAGGAGAACGCGGACGAGCTCGCCGAGATCGAGTCGCGAAACGTCGGCAAGCCGCTGCCCGTCTCGCGCGACGAGTTCCCGGTCATGGCGGACAACATCCGCTTCTTCGCCGGCGCCGCCCGGATCCTCGAGGGACGTGCTGCCGGCGAGTACATGCGCGGCTACACCTCCATGATCCGGCGCGAGCCGATCGGGATCGTGGCGGGCATCGCGCCGTGGAACTACCCGCTCATGATGGCCGTCTGGAAGTTCGCCCCTGCCCTCGCCGCCGGCAACGTCCAGGTGCTGAAGCCCTCCGAGCAGACGCCGCTCTCGCTCCTGCGGCTGATGGAGCTCGCCGAGGGCGTCCTCCCGGCGGGCGTGCTCAACGTCATCACCGGCGACGGCGTCCCCGCCGGCGAGGCGCTCGTCAAGCACCCCGAGGTGCGGCTCGTCTCCCTGACGGGCGACGTCGAGACCGGGAAGGCGATCGCGCGCACGGCCGCCGAGAACCTCAAGCGCGTGCACCTCGAGCTCGGCGGCAAGGCGCCCGTGCTCGTCTTCGACGACGCCGACCCGGCCGCGGTGGCCGAGAGCATCAAGATCGCCGGCTACTGGAACTCGGGCCAGGACTGCACCGCCGCCTCGCGGGTCGTCGCGGGGTCCGGGATCTACGACAAGCTGCTGGAGGAGCTCGTCCCGGCGGTCGAGTCGATCCAGGTCGGCGACCCGGCCGAGGGGGACGAGATCGAGATGGGGCCGGTCATCTCGAAGAGCCAGCAGGAGCGCGTCTTCGGCTTCCTCGAGCGCGCCAAGGGCGCGAACGTCCTCACCGGCGGCGGCTCGAACGGCGAGCGTGGGTTCTTCGTGACCCCGACGGTCGTCGCGGGCGTCGAGCAGACCGACGAGATCGTGCAGCGCGAGGTCTTCGGCCCGGTCGTGACCGTGCAGCGGTTCGCCGACGACGACCAGGCGATCGCGTGGGCGAACGACGTCAACTACGGCCTCGCCGCGTCCGTCTTCACGCGCGACATCGGCCGGGCGCTCAACGCCGCCCGGAAGCTCCAGTTCGGGACCGTGTGGATCAACGACCACATCCCGCTCGTGTCCGAGATGCCCCACGGCGGCTACAAGCAGTCGGGCTACGGCAAGGACCTCTCCGTCTACAGCCTCGAGGACTACACGCAGGTGAAGCACGTCATGGCGAAGATCGACTAGGAAGAGGCCGTGGCGGTCAGCGAAGAGCGGGCTGCGGCCGCCCGCGAGGGCGCCGCTGCATCCGGCGCCTCCGCCGACATCCGGCTGGAGGCGGTCACGAAGCGCTTCGACGAGGTCACGGCCGTGGACGGCGTCTCGCTGGAGATCCCGCGCGGCAGCTTCTTCGCGCTCCTCGGGCCGTCGGGCTGCGGCAAGACGACGACTCTCCGCATGATCGGCGGGTTCGAGGAGCCGACGGCCGGCACGATCTACCTCGGCGACCGCGACGTCACCGGCCTGCCGCCCTACAAGCGCGACGTCAACACCGTCTTCCAGAGCTACGCGCTCTTCCCGCACCTCTCGATCTTCGAGAACGTCGCGTTCGGCCTCCGTCGGCGAGGGGTCAGGGGCGGTGACCTACGCGGGCGCGTGTCGAGGATGCTCGAACTCGTCCAGCTTCCCGGAATGGAACGGCGAAAGCCGCGTCAGCTCTCGGGAGGCCAGCAACAGCGTGTGGCGCTCGCGCGCGCCCTAGTGAACAGCCCGCGCGTCCTGCTCCTCGACGAGCCGCTCGGCGCCCTCGACCTCAAGCTGCGCAAGGAGATGCAGCTCTTCATCAAGGCGCTCCAGCACGACCTCGGCATCACCTTCGTCCACGTGACGCACGACCAGGAGGAGGCCATGACGATGGCCGACTCGATCGCGGTCATGAACGACGGCAAGATCGAGCAGCTCGGCCCGCCAACCGAGCTGTACGAGACCCCGCGCACCGCCTTCGTCGCAAGCTTCCTCGGCATCTCGAACCTCCTCGCCGGTACGTCGGACGGCGACGGGACGGTGCGCCTCTCCGACGGCATCGCCGTGCGCGTCCCGGCCGCACGCGGGCGAACCGGGGACGTCTCGATCGGCATCCGGCCGGAGAAGGTGAGGCTCGGGGGCAGCGAGGAGAACCGTCTGCCCGGCGAGGTGCGGGAGAGCGCCTACATCGGCGTCTCGACGCAGTACGTCGTGGAGACGGCGGCCGGCGCCGTCTCGCTCTACGTCCAGAACGCCGAGCCCGGAGTCGGCACGGCGCGCCCCGGCGACCAGGTGACGATCGCCTGGAGCCCCGAGTCGACCTTCGTGGTCGAACCGTGAGGAAAGGAGAGGAATGACCCACCCGATCATGGCCCCGATCACCCGCCGGCAGCTGCTGCGCCGTGCGGCGGCAGGCGGTATCACCCTGTCGCTCCCCGGCATCCTGGCCGCCTGCGGAGGCGGCGACGGCATCGAGGGCCAGGCGGCGGACACGGACGCCGCGACGACGACGGTCGCGAAGGAGCTCGCCGACCGGCTGGTGTTCGCCAACTGGCCGCTCTACATCGACGTGAACGAGGACACGAACGAGCGCCCGACGCTCGAGCAGTTCACCCGGGAGACGGGCGTCGAGGTGGAGTACATCGAGGAGATCAACGACAACGAGGAGTGGTTCGGCAAGTACCAGGCGCAGCTCGCGGCCGGCGACGACATCGACCGCGACCTCGTCGTCCTGACCGACTGGATGGCGGCACGCATGGTGCGGCTCGGGTACGTCCAGCGGCTCGACAAGGAAGCGATCCCGAACGTCTCCAACCTCGAGGAGGCGCTCCGGAGCCCCGGCTGGGACCCGAACCGGGAGTTCAGCATGCCGTGGCAGTCGGGCCTCACCGGCATCGCGTACAACAAGCAGCGGTTGCCGGACGGCGTCAACACGGTCGACCAGCTCCTGACCGACCCGCAGCTCAAGGGCCGCGTCACGGTGCTCACCGAGATGCCCGACGCGATGGGCCACATGATCGCCGCCACCGGCGGCGATCCCGCGGCCGTCACCGACGATGCCTTCGCGGCGGGGATCGAGCTCCTCCAGGGGGCCGTCGACTCGGGTCAGATCCGCCGCTTTACCGGGAACGACTACGGCGACGACCTCTCGGCCGGGAACGTGTGGGCCGCCATGGCCTGGTCGGGCGACATCGTGCAGCTGCAGCTCGACAACCCGAACCTCGAGTTCGTCGTGCCCGAGTCCGGCGCCCACATCTGGACGGACAACATGCTGATCCCGAACGGCGGCGACGTCTACACCGCCTCCACCTTCATGAACTTCGTCTACGACCCCGCGATCGCCGCCCAGATCGAGGCGTACGTGAACTACATCTGCCCCGTGGTCGGGGCGAGGGAGGAGATCCTGGCGATCGACGAGTCCCTCGCCGAGAACAACCTCATCTTCCCGGACGAGGAGACGCTCGCGAACACGTGGATCTTCGACGCGGAGGCCGCGGACAACACCGAGTACAAGGAGCAGTTCCAGGCCGTCATCGGCGCGTAGCGCCTCCAGAAGGGAGCGAATGGCCTTCCTGCACCGTCACCGCGGGCTCATCCCGTACCTGCTCCTCCTGCCCGGGATCGCGTTCCTGGCGCTCTTCTTCCTGGTCCCGATCTACTACCTCGGGAACACGTCCCTCCAGGAGGGGTCGATCTTCGACGGGTACACGTTCACGTGGGCCTGGTCGAACTACTCGGAGGCGATTCGCGACTACGACGAGCAGTTCCTCCGCTCGCTCCAGTACGCCGGCCTCGCGACCCTGATCGCGTTCCTCGTCAGCTACCCGCTGGCCTACTGGATCGCATTCCGGGGCGGCCGGTGGAAGAACCTGCTCCTCCTCTTCATCATCGGCCCCTTCTTCGTCACCTACCTGATCCGGACGCTCGCGTGGAAGACGATCCTCGAGGACGGCGGCTTCGTCGCGGACGCGCTGCGAACGGTCGGGCTCCTCGCGGAGGACGGTCGCCTGCTCGCCACGTCCACCGCCGTGGTGGCGGGGATCACCTACAACTACCTGCCCTTCATGGCGCTGCCCCTCTACGTGAGCCTGGAGCAGATCGACCGCCGCCTGATCGAGGCTGCCCAGGACCTCTACGCGAGCAAGGTGCGGGCGTTCCTCCGCGTCACGCTCCCGCTCTCGCTCCCCGGGGTCTTCGCGGGGACGCTCCTCACCTTCATCCCCGCCGCGGGCGACTTCATCAACGCCCAGCTTCTGGGCACCCCGCGGCAGTTCATGATCGGGAACGTCATCCAGTCGAAGTTCAAGGTGATCGCCGACTACCCGGAGGCCGCGGCGCTCTCGTTCGTCCTCATGGCGGCCATCCTCGTCGCCGT
>JAICGP010000018.1 GCA_025923055.1 Thermoleophilia bacterium | reverse complement strand
GCCGCGGCCACGGCGTCCGCGAGCGGCTCGCCGTCCATGGACCTGGAGCGGTCGACGGCCAGGACGATGCTCTTCGCCCGGCCGAGGTTCGTGGCGACGACGTCGGCGACCGGCTCTCCGTTCTCCGTCACCACGGGAGCGGACTCGGTCGGCGACGCGGTCACGAAAGTCGCCCGGACGGTCGGGTAGTCGCTCGCGTCGGCCTCGATCACCGCGCCGGCGGCGGCCGCGGGGAGGAGGAGCGAGAGCGCGAGCGCGGCGAAAGCGAGGACGAGGCGCCGCATCACTGGAACCCGCCGAAGCTCGCGGCCTGAAACGTCGGGCGCGTGACGTCGTCCTCCTGCTGGAAGAACGAGGGCGGGAGGCTGACGCCGTTGGCCGCCATCTTCTCGAGGAAGTGGGGCTTGAGGCCGGTGCACTTCAGCGGGCTGAGCAGCCGCGTCGTGCCCGGCAGGGCGGTCTCCTCGTCCGGCGGCTTGGCGATGAAGATGTCCTGGAGGGTCACCACGTCCGACTCCATCCGCAGCACCTCGGTCACGTGCGAGACGCGGCGGGAGCCGTCCACGAGGCGCGTGATCTGCACGAGCAGGTCGAACGCGCTCGAGATCTGCTCGCGGATGGCGCGGTGCGGAAGCTCGACGCCGGCCGTGAGGACGAGCGTCTCGAGCCGCGAGAGAGCGTCCCGGGGCGAGTTCGCGTGAATCGTCGTCAGCGAGCCCTCGTGGCCCGTGTTCATCGCCTGGAGCATGTCGAGCGTCTCGGCGCCGCGCACCTCGCCGACGATGATCCGGTCGGGGCGCATGCGGAGGGCGTTGCGGACGAGCTCGCGGATCTTGACCTCGCCCTGGCCCTCGATGTTCGCGGGCCTCGACTCGAGCGGGATGACGTGCTCCTGCTGGAGCTGGAGCTCGGCGGCGTCCTCGATCGTGACGACGCGCTCGTCGCCCGGCACGAAGGCCGAGAGAGCGTTCAGCGTCGTCGTCTTCCCGGTGCCGGTTCCGCCCGAGATGAGGACGTTCAGCTTCCCCTGCACGCAGGCGGCCAGGAAGTGCGCCGCCTTGGCAGAGACGGACCCGAAGTTGATCAGGTCGTCCATCGTGTACGGGTCGCGGGAGAACTTCCGGATCGTGAGGACCGGCCCGCGAAGCGAGAGCGGCGGGATGATCGCATTGACGCGGCTGCCGTCGGGCAGGCGCGCGTCGACCATCGGCGAGGACTCGTCGATGCGACGGCCGACCTGGGAGACGATCTTGTCGATGATGCGGAGGAGATGAGCGTCGTCGACGAAGTTGGAGCTCGTCGCCTCGAGCTTGCCGGAGCGCTCGACGAAGATCCGGTCGGGCCCGTTCACCATCACCTCGGTGACGGAGTCGTCGCGGAGGAACGGCTCCAGCGGCCCGTACCCGAGGATGTCGTCCGTGATCTCGCGGACGATCTGGCGCCGCTCTTCGCGCGTCAGGGGCGTGCGGTCGAGGGCGAGCTGCTCGGTGACGGCGCGCAGGACGCGCTCCGACAGGTCCTCGTTGGTCCGGGCGCTGAAGAGCTCGGGCCCGAGCTTGGCGATGCAGGCGTGGTGGACGCGGGTCTTGAGCTCGGCGTAGGGGTCGACGCTGCGCGACTCCGGCTGGGCGTCGCGGGCGGCGGCCTCCACGCGGGAGACCGTCGCCTCGCCCAGAGCGGCTCCGTCGCCGTTGGTGGTGCTCTTGAGCCGGTCGTGGAGGCCCATCGCTAGCCCCGCTTGAAGAGGCGGCGCTTCTGCGCCTTCGCGGCCTCGACCGGCAGGAGCCCCTTCGCCATCTCGCGGACCGCCTTGGAGTAGTCCGCGCCCGACTCGGCCAGCACGGCCGGCGTGCCCCGGTTGACGGAGATGGGGACGGCCCTGTCGCTCGGGATCTCGAAGCGCACCTTCGCGTCGAGGGCCCCTTCGACCTCGCTCCGCTTCATCCCCACCTTCGTGTTCGCCCGGTTGAGGACGAGGCGGATGCGATTCGTCGGGAACGCGAGCAGCTCGAGCGTCTGGAGCGCGAGCCGCACGTTCTTGAGCGTGGGGACGTCGAGCCCGCAGACGAGCAGCAGCTCGTCCGTGCGGTCGAGCGTCGCGAGCATCGGCCCATGGAAGAAGGGCGACGTGTCGACGACGATGACGTCGTAGCTCTCACGCGCGACCTCGAGCAGCCGGCTGAGCTTCGTCTCCGTCACGAGCTCCGCGTCCTCCGGGCGCAGGGGCGCCGGGAGGATGTCGAGCCCGGACGCATGCCGCGTCGTGTAGCCGGCGAGCTTCTCGGAGTCGAGCTCCCCGGGCGCGACGACGAGGTCGTAGATCGTCTTGTCGGGCTCCAGCCCGAGCATGATCGCCGCGTCGCCGAACTGGAGGTCGAGGTCGAGCAGCAGCGTCTTCCGGCCCTCGAACTTGGCGAAGGCGGAGGCGAGGTTCGTCGAGGTGACCGTCTTGCCGGTCCCGCCCTTGGGCGAGAACACCGTCACGACGCGGCCGCGCCGGCCCGGCGAGGCGAGCGGGCGGTGACCCGTCTTCGACGCCTTCCGGACGGCGAAGACGACGTTCTCGGTCATCTGCGGGAGGAGCAGGACGTCGGACACGTCCGCGTCGAGCGCCTCCTCGAGCAGCGCCGAGGCCTCGCCGGACGCGAGCAGGATGATCGGCGCCCGCGTGTGCTCGCGGATCGAGGCGATCTCGTCGGCCGGCAGCGACGAGCTGCGCGTGCCGTGAAGGACGACCTGGAGGTGGCCGCCCGTCAGCGTGGGAGCCGACTCCATGACGCCGGCGCTCGAGCCGACGAGCTCCACCTCGCCGTGCCGCTCGAGGGCTTCGCGGAGCTGCTCGAGGCCGTCGCACGAGCCGGTGACGAAGATCCGGACCTGCTCGCGCGTTCCGACGGTGGTGTCGAGGCTCATCAGTTGCCTCCATTCGGGACGAGGAGGGACAGCTGCTCGGCCTTGAGGCCGTCGGTGAGGACGGTGGCCACGGTCTCGACGCTCTCCGGGCTGTCGGAGGCATCGAGCGGCGGGCGGAGCTGGAACGTCCAGGCAGCCCCGTCGTCGCGCGTCACGAAGGCGAGCTTCTGCGCCTGGGCGTCGGTGACTGCGACGAGGATCGAGAGGCTCTCGGACTGGTCGCCGCCCTCCGAGATCTTGCTGGCGGTGCCCTGCGTGCGGGGCGCCCGCAGGACGAGGATGTCGCGGAGCACGATCCGGGTCGCCGTGAGCTCCTCGTTCGACGTGCCCTGCGGCACGGCGCCGAAGTTCACGAACTTGTAGTTGATCGTCGCGACGATGTCGACGCGATCGCCGTCCTGCAGCGTTCCCGCCAGGAGCTGGTGCTCGTTGCCCGGCACCTGGAAGGCGCGCAGGTTGCCGGTCAGCTGGGCACGGACGCCGCGCTCGGCCTGCGAGCGGAAGCGGAGCTGGCTCACCTGCTCGCCCTTGTAGACGGCGTCGACGACGATCTTCGTCGACACGTCCTGCGGGTCGAGGAGGGCGCCGGGCGCCACGATCGAACGCTCGATCTCGGCCTTCTGGATGAAGCCGCCGGACTCGAGGTCGGCGCCCGACGTGCCTGCCGGGATGTTCTTCGACGCGACCCAGACGGGGACGAGCTCCTGGTCCTCCTGGAGCCTCCCGCGCTCCTGCGCGACGTAGTAGAAGACGAGAAGGACCGCGACCGCTGCGAGCGCGATCGCAAGCCCGATGTTGCGGAGGCGATACGTCATTGCACCACGTCTTTCTCTTCTCGGCTGTTTGCGGCTTGCTTGCCTATCGGCTGTCTCGGCCCGGGGGATTAGGCCCTATTCGATGAGCGAGACCGCGCGCGCGCCGAAGTCCTCGGGCGACGCCTCCTCGCTGAAGATCCCCTCCCAGATCACCTGCGTGAAGTGACCCTCGATGATGTTGTTCTTCGAGCCCTTGATCTCGAAGCCGGTCACGACGAACCCGACCCAGCCGACGACCTCGTACTCGAAGCCGGCGCCCTGCTCGCGCGTCTGGCGGTAGACGGGGAAGAGGAGCTCCTTCCCCGAGGCCAGGACCTCTTCGAGCGCGGACTTGAAGTTCGGGTTGGTGTTGTACTTCGCGCCCGGATCCGAGTAGTACCACTCGTCGACCGGCATGTAGCCCCCGTAGCCCTGCCGGATCCAGTCGCCCAGCGTGCCCGGGTTCGTGCCGCCGCGGGAGCCGTCGATGTTCATGAGCCGGTACGCGCCGGGGCCGACCGTGTCGAGCTCGAGCTGCGTCGGCTGGTCCCAGCGCTCCGCCTGGAGATAGGGGTGCTGCTCGTCGACGGCGATCGGGGCGGCCCAGCGGGCGCTGGCGAGGACGCCGGTGCGCGCCTTCGCGGTCGCGTTGACCGTGACCGTGTCGACGCCGATCAGCTTGGCGAAGAAGCCGGGCGCCTCGCGCGACCCCTCGACGCTCACGGTGTCGTTCGCGATCGTCGTCGTCGAGATCGTCGTCGAGTCGAGGCCGCCGCCGTTCTTCGTCGCGTACTCGGAGGCGAGGGCGTCCGCGGTGGCGGGCTCGTCGGGCAGGGCCTGGGCGGCGGCGAGCGCCGCGGCGTCCATGGTCGCCTGCAGCTCCCGGTCCGCGCGGTACCACGAGCCGACGTCGAGCACGGCCGCGGCCATGCCGAGCAGCACCACCATGAAGACGACCGTGAGTACCGCAGCCTGACCGCGGTCGTTCCTGCGCGAGCTCATTCCACACGCTCCCGGGTCGTGCTCGTCAGGTCCCCCTCCTTGAGCGGGATCCCGAAGAGGCTGATGGTGTACGGGTACGTCGCCGTCACCTCGACGTCCGTGCCCTGCTCGAAGGTCGAGGTGACGTCCACCTCGAGCTTCAGTGGGTCGAGGTCGCTGGCCGACGAGCGCACTCGATCCTCGACCGCGGCCGCCGGCGACTCCAGGTGGCGCCCGACGGCGCCCTGCCGCGCGCCCGCGCGGACGGCGTCCGTCAGCGTCACGTACTGGTGGAAGACGATGCCGAACTGGATGACGCCGAAGAGGAGGACGGCGAGGAGCGGCAGGACGAGCGCGAACTCCGTCATCGTCTGGCCCTGCTCTCCCTTGCGGGAGGACCGTGTGTGCGGGAAAAGCTTCATCGATTCGAGGTCGGTGTACGTGCTGGAGAAAGGCGGGCCCTTTTCTGCGTAGGCGCCGAAAAGAGCCCGCCCCGATCTCCGGGATCTACAGAACGTCGATCACGGCGTTGAGCGCGGAATTGATCGCGCCCGAGAGAAGGCCGAGCGTGGCGACGATCGCGAGCGTGATGACGGCGAGGACCACGCCGTACTCCGCCATGGTCTGACCGTCCTCGCGCCTGCTCAGCGAAACGAGGGACTTGAACATTGTCGATTCACCTCCCTTCCCTGCTCCGGGCACGCACGCCGGCGCGCTGAACGTCGAACGAATCGCACGCGAGGGTGAAACGCGAAGGTGTCGTGTCGGCCGATTCGTCGAGCGGGCGTTGAGCGTGGTCACGGTGGAGAAAGACCTCCCGAGCTTCCTCGAGCTGTCCGGCGTGACCGCTCCGCCGTAGGCTCCAACTGCCCCGCAAGATCGGGCACGGAGGCGACGATGAGAATCCCCCTCCAAGGGGATCCCGGCCGATTCCACCCATTCGGGGGAAGGCCGCCGCACCGGGCGAGCCCGATAGTCCGAGCACGTCCGCGCTGCGGCAGCGGATCGAGCAAGTAGACGTTCCGCGCCGAAGTGGCGGCCTCGGCGCCCGACACGGGAGCACCAGGCTGATGCCACAGAAGACGACCCCGCGGCGCCTCGTGACGCCGCTCATACTCTTCACCCTCGCCGGCTGGGCCCTGTGGGCGCTCGGCCGCAACACGCCGCCGGCCGCGGGCCGGGCCGCCGAGAACTCGACGACGGGAGACGCCCGGAAGCCCGACCCGCTCTCCATGCCCGCGCGCGAGCGCGCGCCGCGCTGGAGCCGCCGCCGGCTCGCCACGAGCCTCACCTTCGCCACCCTCTTCTTCGCCGGCGCCGCGCTGTCCGCGGGGGCCGGCGACGCCGTCGTCGAGGCCGTCGAGGGCGAGCCGACCACGGAGGTGGCCGCGGCCGAGGAGCCGCCGGCAGAGGAGCCCGCCCCCGTGGAGGAGGCCCCCGCCGAGGAGCCGCCCGCGGAGGAGGCCCCGTCCGCACAGGCGCCGGCCGAGCCCGAGGCGCCGGCCGAGCCCGAGGCGCCCGCAGAATCCGAGGCGCCCGCAGAGGGCGAGGCTCCTGCCGACGGCGAGCCCGCAGAGGGCGGCGACGAGCCGGCCGAGGAGCCTTCCGCGCCCGAAGCGCCCGTCGCCGACGGCGGCAGCGGCTCGGACGAGGAGAGCGGCTCCGGCGGCGGCACGCCGGGCACCGGCGGTTCCGGCGGGTCGACCGATCCCGAGCCCCAGCCCGAGCCGAAGCCCAAGCCTCCGGCACCTCCGCACCTCGACGAGAGCCGCACGCCGCAGCCGTCCGAGCTGCCCGTGCTCGACAAGACGACGGCGAGCTCGCCCACGCTCGACCCCGAGACGGACGCCGACGGGTTCTTCGCCACCGTCTGGCTGCACCGCGAGCTGCCCGACCCGACGCCCGCGGCGCGCCGCCTCGACGGCGAGTTCGCGGCCACCCTCGAGGACGAGGCCGAGGCGGCCGGCGTCGACTGGGCCGTCGTGCTTGCGGTGCTCAGGGCGGACGGCTTCGAGGGCGGCTCGATGAACGTCGCCCCCGTCCGCGCCGTCGCCCGCGACCTCGCCGAGCACGACGCCGCCGACGACGAGTGGCGCGCGCTCCTCGCCTACGGCGGGCGCACCGACTACGCCGATCGCGCCATGGCCCTGACCCACTACAACCGGGCAGTCGGCCTCCGCGCCCTCGTCACGGGGCTCCAGGCCGCCAAGCCCGACCTCCAGGACGCCGTCCTCGAGGACGAGCGCCTGGAGATCTACGAGGGCGGGCGGCTGGACATTGCGATGGGCCGCACCGACGTACGCATCCTCGTGCTCCTGCGCTACCTGGCCGAGGCGCACGAGCAGGTCACCGTCACGAGCCTCACGACCGGCCACGGCATCTACTCGCGGCCCGGCGTCGTGTCGGCCCACACCTACGGCCTGGCGGTCGACGTCGCCGCGCTCGAAGACGTGTCCATCATCGGCAACCAGGAGCCGGGCGGAGTCACGGAGCGTGCCGTCCGCAACATCCTGCTGCTGCCGTCGGAGCTGCAGCCGAAGCAGGTCATCTCCCTGCTCGGGCTCGGCGGGCCGTCGTTCCCGATGGCGAACCACGACGACCACATCCACGTCGGGTACTAGGTGTCGCAGGTCTCCCTGGAGCGTCAGGACGGCAGCACGGTGTGTGAGCGGTGTCTCCTCGCGGAGACGCCGCTCACGCGCCTCAGAGGGCTCCTCGGGCGCGCGGGCCTCGAGGGCGGCGAGGGTCTCCTCCTCCGGCCCGCGTCGTCCATCCACACCTGCTTCATGCGCTTCCCGATCGACGCCGTCTTCCTCGACGGCGAGAGCCGGGTCCTGAAGGTCGTCGGCGAGCTGGCGCCGTGGCGCTTCGCCGGCTGCCGGGGAGCGAAGGCCGTGGTCGAGCTGGCCGCCGGAGAGGCGGCCCGCGCAGACGTGGCGGCGGGCGAGACGCTCGTCGTCAGGCCGGCGGCACGAGCACCCGCAGCGCGCGCGGCCTGATCTCGAGCTCGAGCGGGGGCTCGAGGACGACCGGCTCGCCGTCGACGGCGGCGTGGAGCCGGGGCCGGTGGCTGCGCACCTCGAGGCGGGGGCTGGCCCACTCCACCAGGCCCTCGACTTCCTCGGCGCGCCCTCGGGCCGCCCGGGCGAGGACCCCGAGCAGCGTCCAGCGGCCGACGGCCTCGACGACGTAGAGGCGCAGCAGCCCCTCGTCGAGCCGCTCCCGCCGGCCGAGGTCGGCGAGCGAGTCGAAGCCGTAGTCGTTGTTCGCGACGAGCGCGAGGAGGGCGAGGCGCTCCTCCCGCCGGCCGGCCGCCTCGAACGCGAGCGCGAGCGGCCGGCGGCCCCGCCCGAGCGCCGCCGGGACGAGACGCAGCGCGGCGACCAGCCGGTTGCGGGTCTTCCGGGCCGGGTCGTGGACGAAGCTCGCGTAGATGCCGAGCGAGACGTTGTTCAGGAAGACGCGCCCGTTCACGCTCGCGACGTCGACGCGCCGCTCGCTCCCGCCGAACACGGCGAGCGCGGCGAGCGGGTCGTCGGCGTCGAGGCCGAGGTCGCGGGCGAAGTGGTTCCGCGTGCCGAAGGGGATGCAGACGAAGGGAAGGTCGCGCTCGAGCGCCACCTCCGCGACCGGGCCCAGGGAGCCGTCGCCGCCCGCGGCCCCCAGCGCGGGGGCCCCTCCGCCGGCGGCCTCGCGGGCGAGCGCCTGCGCGTCGTCGCCCTCGCGGAGCTCGCGCGTCTCGACGCCGAGGCGCGCCGCCTCGGCGGCGAGCTCCTCGGCCGACGGCGACCCCGAGCCGGAGCGCGGATTGACGAGGAGGAAGGGGCGGGCGCCGGGCAGCGAGCCGGGTGGGCGCTAGACCGCGCCCTCGATGGCGTGCAGCGTCCAGGCGGGCCCCACGCGCACGAGGTGCCCGTCGGGGTCGGCGAGGTCGTAGACCTCGGTGCCGAAGCGGGTGCGCGTGACTCGGCCGCCTTCGATCCCCTGGCGCTCCAGCCGGTCGATCTCCGTAGCGATCTCGTCGGCCGCGAGCTCGAGGCGCGTGCTGCCGCCGATCTCCCGGCCCCGCTCGGGGTCCCACGTGAGCACGAGAAACGTCTGCCCCTCGAGCACGAAGAAGGCGCTGTGCGCGTTCTCGCCCTCGTCGTACGCCGCCGCCGGTCCGCGGCCGAGCAGCCTCGAGTACCAGTCGATCGAGCGGTCGAGGTCGGTGACGTACAGGTGGACCGCCGTGACGAGGCTCACGGCGCAGGCTTCTTCCCGCGGGCGGCGCCCGCCGCGAGCGCCTGCTTCTTCTCCCGCGTCTTCTTCCTGCGCTGGCGGTCGTTGCGCCAGCGCTTGATCGGCCTCGAGCCGCGTCCCATCGCGCGTGACTCTATAGATTCCGGGCGTGGCGCTCGAACCAGGCCGGACCGTCGAGGAGCTGCGCGAGCTCCGCGAGCTGACCGGGAACGACGACGGTGCACAGCGCGTCGCCTGGACGGACACGTGGGCGCAGGCGAAGGGGTGGCTCTCCGAGAAGCTGGCGCCGCTCGGCGTCGAGGAGGAGGTCGACGAGGCCGGGAACCAGTGGTTCACACTCGGCGGCGGCTCGGAGCGCGCGCTAGTGATCGGCGGCCACATCGACTCAGTGCCGAACGGCGGCTGGCTCGACGGGGCGCTCAACGTCATGGCGGGCGTGGAGGTGCTGCGGCGGATCGCGGCGGACGGCTCGCCGCCCGTCACCGTGCGCCTCGTCAGCTGGGCGGACGAGGAGGGGGCCCGCTTCGGCCGCTCGCTCTTCGGCTCGAGCGCCGCGTCGGGGACGATGGACGACCAGGACGAGCTGCGCGCGCGGACGGACGCCGACGGCGTCCGCTGGGAGGACGCCCTCCGCGAGCATGGCGTCGACCTCGACCGCGCCCTCGACGCGGGCCGGCAGCTCGAGAGCGCGGCGGCATACCTGGAGCTCCACATCGAGCAGGGGCCGGTGCTCGAGTCCATGGAGCTTCCCCTGGGCGTCGTGCTAGGCACGTTCGGCGTCGAGCGCCACCAGATCACGTTTACCGGCCAGGCCGCTCACGCCGGCTCGACGCCGATGGACAAGCGCCGCGACGCGCTCGCGGCCGCCGCGAAGCTCGCGCTCGAGATCCGTGGGATTGCCTCCCGCACCGGCGATGGCGCCGTCTGCACGGTGGGGAGCTGCGTCACGAAGCCCGGGATCGTGACGTCCGTGGTCGAGACCGCGACGGTCCTCCTCGACCAGCGTCACCTGGACGGCGAGAAGCTCGCCGCGATGCTCGCCGAGGCGAAGGAGGCGAGCGAGCGCTTCGCGCGCGAGGAGGACGTCGAGGTCGAGTGGGAGCGCATCTGGCGGATCGACCCGATTCTCTTCGACGAGGCGCTGATCGATCTCGCCGACGAGGCGGTCGGCGACGTCGCGGGCCGCTCGCACCGGCTCCCGAGCGGGCCCCTCCACGACGCCGCCGAGGTCGCCCGAGCCGGCGTGCCGACCGTGATGCTCTTCGTCCAGAGCCTGCGCGGCCTCTCGCACACGAAGCTCGAGGACACGAAGCCCGAGCACCTGGAGCTCTCCGTGCAGGCGCTCGACCGCCTGGCCGCGAAGACGATCGAGCGGCTCGCCCCGGCCTCGTAGGACCGCAACCTACGGGACGCGGGGCGGCACCGTCATGTGGTGCTTGACGAGGCGCGGGTCGCCGGTCGGTCCCTCCTTGCTGACGTGGATCGCCGTGCGCCCGTCCGCTTCCTCGATGCGACGGATGACCCACGGGCGCCCGTCGACCGAGGAGCGGCCGAGCTCGGAGCCGACCTCCGGCACCTCGCCGTCGTGGACTCCCCGCCAGAGCTCCCGCCCCTGCGAGTCCTCGCGTATCCAGACGACGGGAGCGTCGATGCCTGCGTTCGGCGGCGCGGCGCCGCCGAGCTCGTGCCAGACGCGGTGCGGGTCGAAGCTCGGCTGCTCCGCGGCGACGATCGCCCGCAGCGCCAGGCGCAGCTCGTCGGGCGCCGGGTTCCCCCAGAACCAGAAGCCGCACCAGATGCCGTGGACGACGAGGCGCGAGTCGAGCACGAAGGTCATCGGCAGGAAGGGCCGGTGCAGCTCGTCCGTCAGCTCGAGGATGCCGAGCTCCGCCGCCACCCGGCGGTCGACGTCCGAGAGGAACGGGAAGTCGGCGCCGAGGCCCGCGCGCAGCGCGCCGTTCACGTAGGGCTCGTCCACAGTCGCCACCGCGAGACGGCCGTACTCGCGCTGGAGCTCGTCCTGGAGGGCGACGAGGTTCCGCAGGCGCACCTGCTCCTTGGGGCACCACCAGCCGCGCACGAAGGCGAGGACGAGCGGCATGCCGCGCGCGATCTCCGAGAGGGAGAGCTCCTTCCCGGTGTGCTCGGGCAGGCGCAGGTCGGGGAACGGGTTGCCGGGTGCGAGATCCTCTCTCATGGCGACCTCCGTCGTAGTCGTTGCCGGAGCCAGCGCGGCGTCTCCCGCCGCGCGCGCGTGACGGCGAGGCGGAGCGCCGGCCCCGCCTCCTCGCCGTGGACGCCCTCGCCGTGTCCGACGAGGACATGTTCCGGTGCCAGGCGCCGGGCCATGTCCCGGAGGGCCCTCGGCTGGTAGAGCCGCAGGAACGGGTGCACCGCCAGCCGCTCGTCCGGCGCCCGGAAGTGGGTCGCCGTCCCCAGAGCCTCGGTGCAGACCAGGACACGCTCGTCCGGCCACCAGAGAGCGACCTCGCGCCAGCCGGGGACGTCGAGGACGGCGATCGGCTCGAACGGCGCTCCGCGCACGCCCGCGAAGGGCAGCCGGTGGTGGGGGACGCCCAGCCGCCCGGCGAGCGCGACGCCGTCGCGCGCGTGCCGGTCGACGAGCTGGACGACGCCCGCCGGATCGCCGAGCGCCCGGATCCGCGCCTCGACGCCGGGCCCGTCGACCGGGTCGACCACCCAGACACGCCCGTCCGCGCGCAGCGCGTGCGACGCACGCCGGAGCAGCGCGGGCTCCGTCGCGATCCAGCCGAAGCCGAAGGACGTCTCGTCGCTCGTGAGGATCTTCACTTCCACACCGCCGAGTGGTACGGTCGCTCTCCTCTCCCCTGCGGAGTTGGACAAACGGAGGAGGTCAGATGAGGCCATTTCGGGTGATGGTCGCGGCCCTCGTCGCCATGTTCGCATGGGTCGGCGTAGCCTCGGCCGTCGTGGATGCGGACATGCGGCCGCACCACTTCAAGAAGCGCGGCGTCCACTGGGACGCGGGCGCGCAGCCAGGGGAGCCTGGCAGCCGGCCCGCGAGCGGGCGCCAGGCGAAGATCAAGGTGCTCGGACACCATGATCCGGGCGGGCCCAGCGGGGACGTCTTCCTGCACAAGCGGAACGGCTATCTGGGCAGTTGGGGGCTCTTCACCGAGACCGGTGAGTTCTGCCCCGCGCTCGGCGTACGGGTCTACGACCTCTCGAAGCCCCGTCGTCCGGAGCACATCTCGACGTTCGCCGACGGCGACTCCGACCCGCGGCTCGCGAACTCGTGGACGGAGAAGGTGCAGGTTCGCAAGGTCCGCTCGAAGTCGTTCAGAGGCGACCTGGCTGCCGTCAGCTTCCAGGACTGCGCGCCCGGAGGCTTCGTCGGCATCGGTCTCTACGACGTGACCGATCCGAGCGAGCCCGAGCTCCTCTCGCTACGGGAGAGCGGCATCTTCGGCGTCCACGAGCTGTGGCTCCAGTCGCGCGGCCGCAAGGCCTACGTCTACGAGGCGGCCATCTTCCACGAGGTCATCGCCGCCCTCGAGGGCGAGGACCCGGCGGAGGTCAATCCCGAGCTCCGCATCGTGGACGTCTCGGATCCCCGCAATCCGGTGCAGATCGGCGACTGGAGCGCCTGGCGCGACATGGGCGTGAGCCCGCTCGACGGGCAGGGGAGCTTCCCCTTCAACCTCGTCCATTCCATCGTCGTCTTCGGCAAGGTGGCCTACGTCTCGTACTGGGACTTCGGCACGGTGATGCTCGACGTCCGCGACCCGTCCAACCCGGTGTTCCTGGGCCGGACGTCGTTCGAGTCGTTCCAGGAGGGGAACGCGCATTCGGCCTGGACGGCGCGAGGCGGAAAGATCCTCATCCAGACGGACGAGGACTTCGACCCGGTGCCCGGGGCGGATCAGGACCCGCCGCTGCCCGGGCTCGAGACGGCCTGGGGCTACGGCCACATCTACGACATCTCGGACAAGGCGAACCCGGTGGAGCTCGCGACGCTGAAGCTGCCGAGCACCCACCAGTTCCCGCCCCCGGGACCGGGCGACTTCACCATCCACGACCCCAAGGTGCGCGGCAACAAGCTCTACACCTCGTGGTACACGGAGGGCGTCGTCATCTGGAACATCGCCAACCCGGCGAGCCCGAAGATGATCGGGCAGTTCATCCCGCCCGAGAAGGGGGAAGATCCGCTCGGCGTCTTCTTCCCGGGTGAGGAGTTCGTGGAGATCTGGGGCGTCGACATCGGTCGCGGCTTCGCGGTCGCCTCCGACATGAACACCGGGCTCTGGGTCTTCAAGGTGCGCTAGCCCCGACGCACGTCAGCCGCTCGAGGGCCGGGTCGCGAGACCCGGCCCTCGTCGTCTTGCGGTGCGTATCCGCCAAAACTATTATTTAGGCATGTCTAATTCTCGCGGGGTCACGCGCCGCCAGCTGATCGTCGGCGCAGCGCCGGTCGTCGCCTCCGTCCCCTTCGCGGGCATGGCGCTGGCCGGCGGCCGGGAGCGCGAGGCGACCCACCTCGGCCACGCGGCGACCGGGCACGCGGCCATGATCGGCCCGGAGGTTCCCGCCCCCGGCGGGCCCCACGACCTCGACCCGCTCACCTACCCCCCGCCCGCGCTGCCCCACCAGCCCGGCCGCGTCCGCGACTACGAGCTCGTCGCGCGGGACGTCGACATCGAGGTGGCGAGCGGCGTCACCTACCCCGCGTGGACCTACAACGGCACGGTTCCCGGCCCCGTCATCCGCGCCACCGAAGACGACCTCCTGCGCGTCGGCTTCATGAACGGCGGCTCGCATCCGCACACGATCCACTTCCACGGGATCCACCCGGCGAACATGGACGGCGTCTTCGAAGTCGTCGAGCCCGGCGGCCGCTTCACCTACGAGTTCCCCGCACGGCCGTACGGGATGCACCTCTACCACTGCCACGCGACGCCGCTCAAGAAGCACATCCACAAGGGGCTCTACGGCGCCTTCATCATCGACCCGCCCGAGCCCCGGCCGCCGGCGCAGGAGCTCGTCATGGTCATGAACGGGTTCGACACCGACGGCGACGGCGAGAACAACTTCTACGCCGTCAACGGACCGGCGTTCTACTACGCGCGCTACCCGATCCGCGTGCGCCGCTCGCAGACCGTGCGCATCTACCTGGCGAACCTGACCGAGTTCGACCTGATCAACTCCTTCCACCTGCACGGCGACTTCTTCCGCTACTACCGCACCGGCTCCACCGACCAGTTCGAGTACACGGACACCGTGATGCTCTGCCAGGGCGAGCGCGGCATCCTGGAGATCGACTTCGCGAACACCGGCCGCTTCATGTTCCACGCGCACCAGTCGGAGTTCGCCGAGCTCGGCTGGATGGGCTTCTTCGAGGTGACGGACTAGGTGCCCCCCCAGGCAATGACGGCCGCGCTCCTGCCCCGCGATCACGCGGCGCCGGAGCCCACCCTCGCCCTCACCAAGGCTTCCTCAGTCATGGCTTCGGCCGAGTGCGAACTCCGGCTTGGTGCTCGCGACGCAGAAGCGAAGCCACATCACCTGGAGGAGCACTAGGTGGAGGCTCGGTCGGTCGCCGAAGGGAAGGAGCGTCGCGACTCGGCCCGCTGGCGGCTCTTCGCGCTCGTCCCGGTCGTCCTCCTCGTCGCCGTCGTCTCGCTCTTCTCCGCCCGGGGAGGGTCGGTCCTCGAGCTCGTCGGCGAGAGCCCGCCGCCGGCCGACGAGGTCGACGTCCGCCGCGTCGAGTTCTCGCCGGGCGAGATCCGCATCCGGGTCACGAACCCGCAGCGCGAGGACCTGACCATCGCGACGGTCACCGTGGACGACGCGATCGTGCCCTACACGCTCGACGGCTCCGCCACGCTCGGGCGGCTGGGCTCCACGACGATCGTCGTCCCCTACGACTGGGTCGAGGAGGAGCCGATCGCCGTCGGGGTCACGACCTCGACCGGCATCCAGACGACGGAGGAGATCGCCGCGGCGGTCGAGACGCCCGGGCCGAGCGTCGACGGCTTCCTCGGCTACGCCGTGATCGGGGCGCTCGTCGGCATCGTGCCCGTCGCGCTCGGCCTCCTCTGGCTGCCGTCGCTGCGGGGCGCGCGCCCCGAGTGGCTCGCGGCCTTCATGGCGCTCACGGGCGGCCTCCTGACCTTCCTCGCCGTCGAGGCGCTCGCCGAGGCGCTCGAGCTCCAGGCGGCGCTTCCGGGCGCGCTCGGCGGCACCGGTCTCGTCGTGCTCGGCGTCGCCGCGAGCTACCTGGCGCTCGCGTTCCTCGCGGGACGGCTCGGCGGCGGCGGCGGCACCCGTGGCAGGACGCTCGGCGGCTTCGGCCTCGCCACGCTCGTCGCGATCGGCATCGGCGTCCACAACCTCGGCGAGGGCCTCGCCGTGGGGACGTCGTTCGCGCTCGGCGAGCTGACGCTCGGCACCTTCCTCGTCGTCGGCTTCATGATCCACAACGTCACGGAGGGGCTCGGGATCGCCGCGCCGCTCGCCGAGGGGCGGCGTGCGACGCTCGGCAGGCTCGCCGCGCTCGCGCTCGTCGCCGGCGCCCCCACGATCGCCGGCGCCTGGCTCGGCGGCTACGTGACCAGCGACGTCCTCGCCGTCCTCTTCTTCGCCGTCGCCGCCGGCGCGGCCCTGCAGGTCGTGGTCGAGGTGGGCCGCTACGTCTCCCGCCGCGCGCCCGGCGGCCTCGGCTCCGGCTACGTCGTCGGCGGCTTCCTCGCCGGCCTCGCGGTCATGTACGCCACGGGCCTGCTGGTCTAGCCGCGAACGCGTAAGAACGCGGTATGAACGGTCGCCATCCCCCGGCAGGGTGATAACTCCTTCCCGGGTTCCGACGATACTCCGAGCAGGGACGACGGAACGGCGTCCGACCTGCGGCACATGACGTGGAATCCCATCACCTTCCCGGCGACGAGCCCGGCGCTGACCGGCACCCGGACGGAGAGCCCGTGAGCACTCCGCTGCGGGAACGGCCCGACGCCCCGCTCGGGACGCTCATCTTCCGCGCGGGCCTGCTCCCCGCCGAGACGATCGAGAGCGCCCTCGAGGAGGGAGTCAAGACGGGCAAGCGTCTCGGTGAGATCCTCGTCGAGCGGGGCCTCCTCAAGGAGGTCGACCTCGCCCGGCTGCTCGCCGGCCAGAAGGGCCTCGAGTTCGTGACCGTCCGCGAGCAGATCGTCGACCCGGGCGCCGCCTCGCTCTTCACCCCCGAGCAGGCGCGCCTCTTCCGGGCCCTTCCCTACGCCTTCGAGAACGACCTTCCGGTCGTGGCGATCCCCGACCCGACCGACGAGGTGCTCACCCGGAACATCCGAGAGGCGCTCGGCCGCGACGAGGTGCGGTTCGTCGTCTCGACCCGGGGCGAGCTCGCCGAGATCGTCGAGGACGTCTACTCGCGGCCGCTCGCCGCCCCGGCGGACTCCGCGACGCCGCCCGCGGCTCCCGCGCCCCAGCCCGAGCCGGCGCCTGCGCCGGTGGAGGCGGCCGTGGAGGTCGCGCCGGAGACCGAGCTCCAGCCGCTTCCGCCCGTCAACGGCAACGGCGCAGGCACGGCTCCCGAGGCGGAGACCCAGCCCGCCCCGCCGCCCGCCGAGCCGGTCGTCCACGAGGAGCCCGTCCAGGTTCCGCCCGCGCCGGCGCCCGTCGTCGAGCCGGCCTTCGTCCAGCCCTCTCCCGCGCAGCCGTCCCCCATCGACCCTCCGCCGGCCCCGGCACCCGCCCCCCCGCTCGTCCCGGATCCGCCCGCCGAGCCCATCGCGCCCGTCGCGACGGAGCCGACCGGCGCTCCCGAGCCGGCGCCCGCACCCGAGCCGGTGCTCCCGGCCGAGCCCCAGCCTCCGGTCGTCTCGCCCGCCCCCGAGCCCCTCCCGCTTCAGGTTCCGGCACCGTCCACGACTCCCCCGGGCGAGCCGTATCCTCCGGCCGCGGCGCAGCCCGCCCCGGCGGCGCCCGACGGCCCGCCCGGCGAGCCGGCCTACCGCGTCACCGTGCGGCTCGTGAACGGCGAGCGCGTGGAGGCCGGCACGTTCCCGGACCTTCCTTCCGCGCAGGAGTGCGCCAAGACGCTCATGGCCCAGGTCGCCGCGGCGGCGCAGGGCGAGTGGCCGTTCGTGAGCGGGCGCTTCCTGAAGCCGGACACGATCGTCTCGGTCGACATCGCCGAGCACGCGCCGCCCTCCTAGCGCTCCGGCAGCAAGGGCGAGTCGAGCTCCGCGGCGATGCCGCGTCGGCCGGCGAGCGCCTCGAGCACCGCCACCGTGTCCGCGACGGGCACGTCCTCGAGGAAGGCGTCGCGCTCCTCGAAAGAGACGAGCACCGCGCGCGCCGCCTCCTCGTAGGCCGCCGCGTCGGCGGCGGCGAGCGCCGCAAGCGCGTCGGCGACCGGCCGCGGGAAGCCCTTCGCGTGCTCGTCCTCCAGGCCGCCTGTGAGCGGGATCGCCGCCTCGTCCTCGCCGAGGACGAGGAGCGCGAGGACGGCCGCGTAGCGCCCGATGGGAGAGGCGGCCGTCGCCGGCCCTTGCTCGAGCGCCCAGCGTGCGTCGGCCTCGGCGCCCTCCCAGTCGCCCGCGAGGACGCGCGCCTTGACCGCGCCGAGCAGGCGGCCCCAGCTCTCCGGCGGCGCGTCCGCGAAGCTCTCCCGGAAGCGCTCCGCCGAGCGTGCGAGCCAGCCGGCCGCCTCCACGCGCCGGCCCTGCATGAGCCGCGCGAGGCCCGCTCCGCCGGCGGCCATCGCCACGCGGACGAGCTGCTTCTGCCGTGCGTCCGGATCCTCCGGGAGCCGGCCGACGCCGTCGGCGTAGCGGGCCTCCTCCCGCTCGGCGTGGGCGTTCCAGTCCATCGGGCGGAGCGTACCTCCGCCCGGCCGGCGCATCACCCCGCGGAGGGACGCGGTGCTGCCGTCCTCCAGGGACAATTGTCAGTGCACGTCGGACGAGCACCGAAGGAGAGGGGGTGGCGGGATGCAATCACCCCGCCACCTCTGTACGATCGACCGCGCTAGGACCAGGGCGTGCCGCCGACGAGCGCGGCGAACGTCCCCAGGCCAAGGCAAAGCAGCGCCATCCGAATCTTCATGGGAGCCATCCTTTCTTCCTCGGTTCTCGACGGACAGCCCCCGGGCCCGTGGGCAACGCGTGAGTCTACACCAGTGTTCAGATGCCCCGACAGAAGTCAACGCACGTCGACGATCCGCGAGCCGTAGGCCGGCGCCTGCGCAACGCGCGCGAGCGCGCCGGGCTGAGCCAGCGGCAGCTCGCCTTCCCCGGCTGCTCGCCCGCCTACATCTCGCGCATCGAGTCCGGCGACCGCATTCCGTCGCTCCAGCTCCTCCGCGAATTGGGGCGGCGCCTCGGCGTCACCGAGGACTGGCTCGCGACGGGCTCGGAGGACGGGCGGTCGGATACCGGCGGCGCGTTCCTCGAGGCCGAGGTCGCGCTGCGGCTGGACGACCTCGACCTCGCGGAGCGCCTCTATGCCGAGCTCCTCGAGGAGGCGGCCGCGGACGTCGTCCGCGCCCGCGCGCACGAAGGGCTCGGCCAGGTCGCGTACCGCCGCGGCGCGCCCCGCCGTGCCGTCGAGCACTTCGAGCAGGCGCTCGCGCTCTACGGCACGCCCGAGCCGGAGCATGGCGACCTCGCCGACTCGCTGGGCCGCTCCTACGCGATGCTCGGCGAGCTCGAGTCGGCGATCGCGGTCTTCGAGCGCTGCCTGGACGCCGCGGAGCGCGACGGCGACGTCATGCGCCGCATGCAGTTCATGGTCCTCCTCGGGCACGCGCTCATCGACGCCGGCAACTTCGGGCGCGCCGAGGAGCTGCTCGGGCAGGCGCTCGCGATCGGAAAGGACTCGCACAACCCGAGCGTCCGCGCGCATCTCTACTGGACGCAGTCGCGGCTCCATGCCGAGCGCAACGAGCCCGAGCCCGCCGCGCGCTACGCCCGGCGAGCGCTCGAGGTGCTCCGCCTGACCGAGGACGCCTACCGCACCGCCCGCGCCCACCAGCTCCTCGCGCACATCGAGCTCGACCGCGACCGGCCCGAGGAGGCGCTGCGGGTGCTCGCCGAGGGGTGGCCGCTCCTCGAGCGCAACGGCAACGCCGTCGAGCGGGCTCAGTACCGCCTCGAAGAGGCCCGCGCCCTCGTGAAGCTCGGCCGCAAGGAGGAGGCGGCGGCGCTCGCGATGCAGATCTCCGGGATCATCGCCGAGGCGCACCCGGAGGACGCGGCGCGCAGCTACACGCTCCTCGCCGACGTGTACGAGGACCTCGGCGACCGCCCCCGCGCGCTCGAGCTCTACGAGCTCGCCGAGGAGCTCCTGCGGCCGACCAACCCGAACCGCTACCTCGTCGCCGTGTACGCCCGCATGGCCGACCTCTACGAGGCGGACGGCCGCCCCGAGGTCGCCTACGAGTACATGAAGAAGGCGGTCGGTATGCAGCAGGCCGTCGCCTCCCAGCTCGAGCGGTAGCCTGCCCGCAGGAGGCGCGAGGAGCCCTGCGGGGCGCCGAATTCGGTATCATCAGGGCTGTCGACGCGGGACATGCTCCCGCGCACACCCTCTCGTGACAGGCAGCGGATCGACGCTGCGTCCATGCAAGAAGCGCTAGGCCACCCGACCGTACCGTCGGAGGGCGCGGACGCCTTGACGGCAGCCGCCCTCCGGGCGGAGGCGTGGTCGGGCGAGGCGTTCCTCCATCCCGAGGAGGATCCCGCCGAGGTGCTCGCCGAGGGGCGCTCGCGACGACGGGCGCTCGACGCGGCCCTCGCCGAGCTCGAGGCCGGCCGGCGGTCGCCGTCGTCCGGCTGGAAAGTCGACTACGCCCTCATGCTCGGCCTCGAGCGCGTCCTGACCGACCGGCCGCCGCGGCTCAGCTCCGGCACCGAGCTGCGCCGCCACCAGATCGACGCGCTCGCCGGCATGCTGACCGAGCTCATCTCCCGCCACGAGCAGGAGGCGGAGAACGGGAACGGTCTGCACGTCGAGGAGCGCGCGGAGGACGACGAGGAGGAGATCGAGGAGGAGCCCGGCGCCGAGGACGAGGGCGACGCGCCCGCCGGGCCGAGCGATCCCGGCGCCGTGCGCCGCTTCCGCTTCCGCCACCCGACCGCCTCCGGGAAGACGATCGCCGCCGCCGGCTTCGTCGAGGCGGCGCGGACGATGGGAGTCCTCATCCTCACGCACCGCCGGCTGCTCGTGAGCCAGTTCACCCGCGACCTGACCGAGGAGGGCTACGGCCAGCGCCTGCGCGAGCCCGTGCTGCACGGCCAGGAGCCGCTGCGCGGCAACCCGATCACGATCCAGACGTACGCCTGGTTCGCGCGCCACGTCGGGTCGCTCTCCCGGAGCGCCTACCAGCTCGTCATCTGCGACGAGGCCCACACGGCGCTCGGGGACAAGACGAGCGCTGCGATCCGGAGCTTCACGGAGCCGATCTACATCGGCATGACGGCGACCGAGCAGCTGATCGCGAAGCAGGTCTCGGACGTCTTCCCGGCGTCCGTCGACGACCTCCCGCTCGGGGACGCCGCGCGCCGCGGCCTCATCGCTCCGCTCCGCTGCCTCCGCGTCAGGCCCGCGACGGCGATCTCGTCCGTGCCCATCGTCGGCGGGGACTACGACCAGGAGATCCTCGCCAAGGTCCTCGACCAGGAGATCTTCAACCAGGCGGCCGCGAGCCTCTACCGCGACCGCTTCGACGCCACGCCGGGCATCGTCTACGCCGCCGGCGTCGAGCACGCCTACAACCTCGCGCGGGAGTTCCGGGCCGCCGGCCTCAGGGCCGAGGCGGTGAGCGGCCGCACGCCGCCCGTGAAGCTCGCGGAGACGCTCGCCGCCTACGAGCGCGGCGAGATCAACGTCCTCGTCAACGCGCAGCTCCTCGCCGAGGGCTGGAACTCGCCCCGCGCGACGATCTGCATGCACCTCGCGCCGACGGCCAGCCGCCGCGTCTACCAGCAGCGCATCGGCCGGATCATGCGGCTGGCGCCGCGCAAGGAGGCGGGCATCGTCGTCGACTTCGTGGACGACGCGGCCACGCACACCGAGCGCACGATCACGATCCACAGCCTGCTCGACGCGGACTTCTACCGGCCGGGGGCGCGCGTGACGCCCGCGCCGCGACGCCGCATCCAGCGGCGCGCGAAGCGCAAGCTCTCCCCGGCGCCCTGGCTCGCGCCCGTGACGCCCGACGCGCGCCGCCGCATCGGCGTGATCACCCGCGAGTGGGAGCGCGTCTCGCCGGGCCGCCTCGCGGACGACGAGCAGCTCCTCTGGGCCCGCATCGCCGGGCGGCAGGTCCGCTTCGAGGAGCGGCAGGCCTTTGCGGAGAAGCTGGCGCAGGCGAGTCGCGAGTGCCGCGAGGCCTTCCTGATGAGCTGCGCCGCGGAGAACCCCAACCGCCGCCTCCGCCTGTCGGCGCTCGGCGACCGGGTCGCGGTCACCGTCGACCGCGCCGACTTCGACGACCTCGTCACCATGGTCACCTCCGCTCCCACCTGGGACAAGGACCGCGTCCAGGGCATCCGGGTCCTCCTCCGCGCCATCGGCGAGGGCAAGGTCGACGCGCCCGAGGAGATCCTCGCGCGCTGGACGTGGCGTCTCGCCCGGGCGACGCGCAAGATCCAGGACCGACGCGCCAGCGCCGACCTGCCGGAGGCCAAGCGGCTCCTCGGCGCGCTCACGAACTCGCGCGGCCACCGGCACGAGGAGAACGCGGCGCGGCTCGTGAACGTCGCGCTCGAGCAGCCGGTGCACGTCGCCGTCGCGCTGCTCGCCTCGGCCGAGGCCTACACGCCGACGGCCCAGCGCCTGCTCGACGGAGTCCGCGAGCGGATCGGCTCGCTCGAGGAGATCGCGAACGCGCTCGCCGACAACCTGCCCGCGCCGAAGCAGCCGTCGGGCAAGTCGCGCCGCCGGCGCAGGAAGAAGAAGCGCAAG
>JAICGP010000017.1 GCA_025923055.1 Thermoleophilia bacterium | reverse complement strand
CTCGACGCGCAGGGCGCTGCAGCTCTTCGAGCGTTACACGGGCGTGCGGCTGCGGCTGCGGGAGGTCGGCGAGGGCACGGTCTACGCGCTCGCCGGGGGGCGCACGGTCGCGACCGCCTCGTTCGAGCCCGACCGCTCGTTTGTCGAGGAGACGCGGCTCCCGCAGGTGCGGGCTCCCGAGGAGGCGCGGTTCTGCCTCGCGCGCCTCGCGGCGATCGCCACCGCCGCGCCGGCGGGCCGCTAGCCGGACGGACTCTCCACCCCGCCGCGGGGCGGCACGGAGGCGCCTCGCTCCTCCAGGCGCCGTGCCAGTGCGGCCCGGAAGGCCGTCCAGCCGCCGCGGCCCTCGGGGAAGAGCCGCATCACCTGCCATTCCGAGAGCAGGCGCGGACTTCGCCGCCGCGCCCGCCGCCAGTCGGCGAGCCGCGGCAGGCGGCCCAGCCGTCGCGCAAGCCGCTCGCCCTGCTCGAGCGCGCGCTCGACTCGCTCGTCCCGGCTGGGCACGTCGAACCCGGCCGCGCGGAGCGCGCCCGAGAGCGAGCCGAACGTCTGCCAGAGGAGTGACCTGGACGGCATCCGGCCGCGCCGCACGTCGAGGTCGCGACCGGTGGGCGTGCGCCCGAGCTCGTCTCCCAGCGCGCGCAGACGCCCGAGCAGCTCCTCCCGCGTGGCGAAGCGGCGCGGCACGAGGCCGGCGCGCCGCTTGGCGGCGTTCCAGCTCCCGAACCGGCCGACGACCGTCTGCGGGTGGACGGGCGCCTCGGGATCCACGCGGAACTCGCCCATCGTCGGCGAGCGGCCGAGGCGCGCTGCGCAGGCCTGCAGCTCGAGCAGGAGCTCGGCGTCCGTGTAGCGGCGCCTCCTCCCCGGCGCCCGCCGGTGCCCGTCGCGGGATGAGGCCGTGGTCGTCACGTCGGCTCGCCCGAAGTGTGGCGAGCAGGCTGGACGAGGCGCAAGTCGGGCGGCGCTGTGAGAAGGCTAGGAAGCCGCCGCGGCGAGCGGCTGCTCGCCGCCCCGAGCGCCGGTCTCCTCGTTCTCGAGGAGGCGCCCGAGCGCCGCGACGGTGCGGGGGCAGAACTGGCTGCCGGCACCGCGACGGAGCTCGTCGAGCGCCTGGCCGGCCGGCCGCGCGGCCCTGTAGATCCGGTTCGTGAGCATGGAGTCGAGGGCGTCGGCGACGTGGATGATGCGCGCCCCCAGCGGGATCTCCTCGCCGGCCAGCCCGTCGGGGTAGCCCGCACCGTCCCAGCGCTCGTGGTGGTGGCGGATGGCGGGGACGGCGTCGCCGAGGAAGCCGAGGCGGTCGATGATCCGCGCGCCCTCCTCGGCGTGGCGCTGCATCAGCGCCCACTCCTCGCTCGAGAGCTCGGTCGGCTTCAGGAGGATCCCGTCCGGGATGGCGAGCTTGCCGATGTCGTGGAAGAGCGCGGCGTGGCCGAGGAGGTCGAGCTCGGCCTGGGACAGGCCCAGCTCGCGGCCCACGGCGAGGGCGAGCTGCTGGACGCGCCTGGAGTGGCCGGCCGTGTAGGCGTCGCGGGCGTCGACGGTCGCCGAGAGACTCTCCATCGCCGCCGTCGAGCGCTCCTTCAGCAGCCGGTTGGCCTGCTCGAGGGAGACGTTCTGGCTGCGGATCGTGTCGGCCGCCTCGCGCAGCTTCTTCGTCGACTTCTCGGTGTGGCCCAGGTACGCGGCCATCGTCTTGCGCATGAGCAGGAGCGGGAGGACGAAGACGGCGAGGCCGTAGAGGTCGATCGCCTCGTACGCGAGCGCGATGGCGCCGCCGACGGCGCCGAAGGCGACGTAGTGCGGCAGGAGCCAGGAGAAGCGCTCCGTCCAGAGGCGCCGCCAGCGGTCGTGGCCCTCGAGGGCCATGGCGGCTGCGAGCAGCCCTGTGTTGACGACGAAGTAGACGCCGCCCGCCGCGAGCCCGGCGGCCGCCGTCACGAGCGTCCCGATCCCGCCCGCCTCCCCACCGGCGCTGAAGGCGACGGCCGCGGCCAGCGAGGCGAACGAGAGCGCCCCGATGTTGAAGAGAAGCTGGTAGACCGGCGTGCGCCGTGAGCTCCACTCGACCGCGGCCGAGGCCACGGCCAGCGGCAGCGCCGCCTTGGGGCCGAAGAGTGCCGCGCCCGCGAGCGCGCCGACCGCGCTGACCGAGATGGAGCCGCCGTCGAGCTCGAGCGCGAGCGCCTGGCCGCCCGCGACGAGGGCGATCACCGCGAGCAGGCCGAGGAGGTCGTTCGAGCCGCCGGCCACGAAGCCGGTCGCGCCGGCGGCGATGCCGCCCAGGCTGACGAGCACGACGACGGAGGCGAGCGCCGGGGAGAGCGAGAGGAACCTGGGCCCGACGGCGACGTGGCGACGCTGATCCTGGTCGGGCCGGGGCTCCGGGACGGCGATCGACGCGACGTCGGCGAGCGGACGGACGGCCAGGGCCGGGAGCGCCTCCGACTCGTCGGGAACCGCCGCCAGCCGCGCCTCGCGCTCGGCCGGCACGAGCAGGGGCTCCGAGCTCGCGGCGAGCACGCGGTTCCGCCCCTGGAGCTTGGCGCGGTAGACCGCGAGGTCGGCCTGGTGGATGAGCTCGTTCGGGTTGGAGCCGTCCCCCGGAAAGCCCGCGATACCCATCGAGATCGTCGCTTTGATCGGCTCGCTCGACGTCTCTACCTCGAAGCGCTCGTCGGCGACGGCGCGCCGGATCCGCTCCGCGATCTCGACCGCCTGGGCGGGCGTCGTCTCGGGCAGGAGGATGCCGAACTCCTCGCCGCCGAAGCGCGCCGGGACGTCCGTATGGCGCAGGTGCCGCTGGAAGACGGCCGCGACGCCCTGGAGGACGGCGTCGCCCGCGAGGTGGCCGTACGCGTTGTTGATGTCCCGCAGGAGGTCGAGGTCGGCCATGATCACGGCCAGGGCGCTCTCCGACCGCTGGGCCCGGCCCAGCTCCTCGCGCACTGCGCCGGCGAAGTAGCGGGCGTTGAAGAGCCCCGTCTTCGGATCGACCCGCGCTTCCTGCTGGAGCGCCGGGACGCTCAGCGACCTGTGGATGAGGAGGAGCGGGGCGACGGCGGTCGGGAGGAGCAGAGGATTCCACTCCGAGAGACCCGCGAACGCCACGCCGAGCGCGGCTAGCACGAAATCGGTCGAGAGGCTCTCGGCCGAGAAGAGGCCGGTCGCCCGCAGCGAATGGCCGCGCGCGTAGTGCAGCATCGTCGCGAGGAGAACGTGGTTCGTCGAGACGAAGACCAGCGAGGCGACGAGACCGGCGACCGCGAACTCCACGTCCGGCCGGAGGTCGGCGTTTCGCACCAGCTGCACCGCCCCCCACGCCGCCAGCCCGTTCAGCGTGTGGTTCGCGATGTTGAACGCCTGGATGTACCAGGCGTACCGCATCTTCAGCCACTCGGGAATGCCGTAGACGACGCCGACGAGCGCGATCAGCTCCGGCGGGAGCAAGAGCACCGCGGCGATCAGGAAGACGGTGGTCGTGTGGTAGCTCTGGTCGCGGGGCGTGATCACGACGAAGAGCTGTGCGACCGCGGCGCAGCCGGCGAGGACGAAGAACGTCGGCCAGCCGCCGGTGTCGGGCGAGAGGTGCGAGAAGGGGACGAACGCGGCGACGACCGCGAGTAGCGCCACTGCGTAGAGGTAGGCCTTCGCGCGGCGCGGAAGCGAAGCGGGCTGCGAGCGGTCCGGTGCGGTCGGCGTCCGCTCGCCGGCGGGCACGCTCGGCATGCCGCTCACCGCCTCGAAGGCTTCCCGACGGCGCGGGGCGTGCTGTCCGCCCAGCCGAAAGCAGGGTCTGGCCGCAGAGCCATACGCTGAACGTACGGCCGAGCGGGTGGTCGAGCGTCCCCCGTTCGAGGGACGGCCTCAAGATCCCCCGAGAAGGTGACCCCCGGGCCGGCGGGGCGGCCCGGGGCTCTTACGGCTCAGTGCCGGTCAGGGAAGCGGGGTCCCGAGGGCCTCGAGCTCGGCCGGGTCTGCGTACTCGCCGTCGGCGCTGACCTCGCCCTCGGCATTGTCCGCGTAGGACGCCGAGGCCCAGGAGGCGGAGGCCCAGCTGGCGCTCGCCCACGAGGCCGACGCCCAGGAGGCCGACGCCCACGAGGCGCTCGCCCAGGAGGCGGAGGCCCACGACGCCGAGGCCCAGGAGGCGCTCGCCCACGACGCCGAGGCCCAGCTGGCGCTTGCCCACGACGCGTCGCTCGTGGCGACGTTCGCCCAGCTCGCCGCGTCGAAGACCTTGCCGGAGCCGGCGCTCGTGATGACGAACTGGTTGAGCGCTGCGTTCGGGTTGGGCGGGTTCGTCACGGCCGCTGCCCTGGCGGCGTCGACGATGCCGACGCCGAGCGACCCGGGCCGAGCGCTGGGAGCGGACTTCGCGGTGAGCATGAGCGCGCCCTTGACCTGATCCGGCGTCCAGTCGGGGTGGACGGCGAGGACCTGGGCGGCCGCGCCCGCCACGATCGGCGCCGCGAACGACGTGCCCGACAGCTGCATGTACCCCGGGGAGACGACGTTCGTGACGCGCTCGAGCGGAAGCGTCGAGGTCGCGGGGACCGGGCCGACGATGTAGCGGCCGGGAGCTCCCAGCTCCGGCTTCGCGAAGCCGTCGAGCGTGTAGCCCCACGCCGACCAGGGCGCCGCGAAGTCGTCGTAGGTCGCGATGGAGTCGTCGAGGTCGGCGGCCCCCACGGTGATGACGAAGGGGTCGTTGCCGGGAGCGTACGGGACGCCGCTCGGCTCGCCGCCCACGCCGTAGTTTCCGGCGGCGGCGACGACGACGACGCCGTTGAACCAGAGCTTCTCGACCGCATGGTTGAGCGGGTCGAAGAAGACGCTGCCCCAGACGCCGCTGTGGAGGGAGAAGTTCGCGACGCGGATGTCGTAGCGGTCCTTGTTCGCCAGGATCCAGTCGGCGGCGGCGATCACGTCGCGCGTCATCGCCACGCCGCTGTCGTCCATCACGTCGATCGAGACGAGCTTCGACCGCGGGGAGGCGCCCGCGTAGAACTGGCCGCCGCCGGCGGCGATGCCGGCCACGAAGGTGCCGTGACCGCGGCCGTCACCGGGCGCGTTCGGCGTCCGCGAGGCCAGGTTGACCTGCGCGAGCACGCGCCCGCCGAAGTCTGCGCGGCCGGCATCGATGCCGGAGTCCACGACCGCGATCGTGGGAGCGTTCGCCGAGGAGGCGGAGCCCCACAGGGTGTGGACGCTCGCCGCGTACGGCCAGCGTTGCCAGTTCCAGTAGCTCGAGAGGACGACCGGAGCGTCGGTCGTGATCGCCCTGATGTGCGGCCTGCGAGCGAGCCGGAGGATCTGCTTGCCCGTCAGCTGGGCGGCGACGCCGTTCACCGAGCGAAACTGCTTCCGCAGGCCCTTGCCCTTGCCGGGGACCTGCTTGCGTGCGTCGGCGACCTCGCCGGCGACTCGCGCAGACGACGTCGAGCGCGTGCCCTGGACGATGACGTCGAAGGTGGCCTTCGGGTTCTCGCTCGCCGACTCGAGGAGCCCCGGCGACAGGTAGGCCTTGACGCTCGAGCCGCCGCCCCTGCCGGAGGAGGAGCCGGCGAGCGCGGCCATTGGCGTCACGAGGACGACGATGAGCGCCAGCGCGGCGACGAGGCCGCGTCCACCCTTGCCCCAGAGCGCGTTCGGGCGGGTCTCGCCCTTCGAGGGCTTTCCCCAGAGAGCGCTCGAGCGGATCGTGCCGTTCGAATCGCGATCGTGCCGCATGCCTGACGTCCCTTCCTCCGCGCAGAGCCGCGCGGCCGCATAGAGAGGTTGGTCTTCTGCCACGACGGACGCTAGGCGCCCTGCGGCGGCGTCACGTCCCCCGATCGCGGGAGGCAGGCGCGATTCACTCGAACGGGGGAAAGGGGCCCCGCCATACACTGCCCCTGTGCGCCTGGGGCTCGAGATCGCGGTCGCGCGGGCCGCCGGCCGCCTCTCCCGCCTCGCCGGGCGGGGCGGCGGAACCACGCTGCCCGGGAAGATCCTCGCCACGGTGGATCCGGACGCGGTCGGAACCCTCGCGCGCCGCCTGCCGCTCGGATCGGCGCTCCTCTCGGCCACGAACGGGAAGACGACGACGGCGGCGATCGTGGCCGAGATCCTCGACGGCCGCGTCCGCCTCGCGCACAACCGGGCGGGCGCGAACCTCGTCTCCGGCGTCGCGTCGGCTCTCCTCGCGAGCCCCGACGCCGAGCTCGGCCTCTTCGAGGTCGACGAGGGGGCGTTTCCGGACGTCGCCCGGCGCGTGCGGCCCCACGCCGTCTGCCTCGCGAACCTCTTCCGCGACCAGCTCGACCGCTACGGCGAGCTCGAGCTGATCGCCGAGCACTGGCGCGACGCCGTGGGCGAGCTCCCGGAGGACGCCTGGGTCGTCGCCAACGCCGACGACCCGCTCGTCGCAGACCTCGTGCGCGGTCGCGAGGCGGCCCTGCGCTTCGGCCTCGACGACCCACGGGTGGCGCGCGAGCGTCTCCCCCACGCGGCCGATTCCAAGTACTGCGTCGCCTGCGGGACGCCCTACGACTACGCCGCCGCCTACGTCGGCCACCTGGGGGACTGGCGCTGCCCCGGCTGCGGGCTCGCCCGCCCGCCGCTCGACGTCTGGGCGGGGGCGATCGACCTCGACGGGCTCGAAGGCGCGTCCTTCGACCTGCACACGCCTGAAGGGAAGCAGCGGGTAGAGCTACGGCTCCCGGGTCTCTACAACGTCTACAACGCCGTCGCGGCGGCCTCGCTGGCGCTCGTCCTCGGCGCGTCGGCGGCGGAGATCTGCGCGGGAATCGGCCGCTTTCGGGGCGCCTTCGGACGCTTCGAGCGCATTCGGGCGGGCGACCGCGACGTGCTCCTCCTCCTCGTCAAGAACCCCGCGGGCGCCAACGAGGTCGTCCGGACGCTCGTCGCCGGCGGCGCGCCGCGCCTGGCGGTCGTCGCCCTCAACGACGACATCGCGGACGGCCGCGACGTGTCGTGGATCTGGGACGTGGACTTCGAGCCGCTGCTCGACGGGCTCGAGCGGGTCGTCGCGACCGGCGCGCGAGCCCAGGAGCTCGCCCTCCGCTGCAAGTACGGCGGCCTCGACCCCGAGGCGATCGAGGTGGTGCCCGACCTCGAGGAGGCGCTCGACCGCGGGCTCGCCCTCACCCCGCCCGGCGGCGAGCTGGTCGTCCTGCCCACGTACACGGCCATGCTCGCGCTCCGCCGCATCGTCGCGGGTCGTGGCTTCGTCCGGAACTACTGGGAGGCGGCGGCATGAGCAGGAACAAGGTCGTCGTCGGCCACCTCTATCCGGACTACCTCAACATCTACGCCGACCGGGGGAACATGGCCGTGCTCGAGCGGCGGGCCGCGTGGCGGGGCATCGGCTTCGACTACCGGGCGATCGGCATGGGCGACGGGATCGTGCCGGGCGAGCACGACCTCCTCTACGTGGGCGGAGGCCAGGACCGCGAGCAGGCGCTCGTCGCGCTCGACCTCGTCGGGAAGGGAGAGGCGATCCGCGAGGCGGCGGAGGCCGGCACGGCGGTGCTCGCCGTCTGCGGCGGCTACCAGCTCCTGGGACGCTTCTACCGCGACCGGGCCGGGGTCGAGCTCCCCGGCGTCGGCGTGCTGCCGCTCCACACGGTCGCCGGCGAGGGCCGCATGATCGGCGACGTCCTGCTCGAGTGCGAGCTCGTCCGCGGAGAGCGCCGGCCCCTCGCCGGCTTCGAGAACCACGCCGGCCGGACGATCCTCGACGACGGCGCCGAGCCGCTCGGGCGTGTCGTGGCCGGCTTCGGGAACGACGGGCGCAGCGGCCACGAGGGCTGCCGGGTCGGCCGCGCCGTGGGCACGTACCTCCACGGGCCGCTGCTGCCGCGAAACGCGTGGTTCGCCGACTGGATCCTCGCCCAGGCGCTCGCGCACCGCCTCGGCGAGCCCCCCCAGCTCGAGTCGCTCCCCGACGACCTCGAGGAGTCGGCGCAGCGGGTCTCGGCGGCCCGGGCCCGGGCGCGCGGCGGCCGGCGCTGATCGGTAGAGGTCGTCCCGTGGCCGGATCCGAGATCGGCGTCGGGGATCCCCGGCGCGACGACGTCCGCCGGCTGCTCGGCAGCATCGCCTGTTCGCCAGGGGCGTCATGCCGCCCGAGGGTGTGTACGAATTCGTCCCGTGCGGGCCCTTCGGCGAGTACAGGGCGACTCCGGACAACGTGTTCATGACGCGCCTCGTCGGGAGCGCGACCGCCTCGCTACGGCGCCCAGAGGGAGCCGAGGTAGACGGTCGGGTCGCCGGGCTGCCAGCGCGCCAGGAAGCGCTGGATGGGCGGGTGCAGCGCGATCCCGGCCAGCTCGTCGACGTCGAAGAGCCGGTGGTTCCACACCGCGGCGTCGGACGACCTCGCGCGCTCGAGCGAGCGGTCGCCGAGGTGGCCCGCGAAGACGATGTGGACGACGTGCTTCGCCGGAGAGCCCGTCGGGGCGATCGAGTCCGCGATCGCGACCGGGCCCTCGAGCGGCAGGTCCGGGGCCAGTCCCACCTCCTCGGCGAGCTCGCGCCTCAGCGCCTGGAGGAGGCTCTCCCCCGCTCCGACGCCGCCGCCGGGCAGGAGCCAGTACTCGCGCCCGTGCTTCTCGTGCCGGACGAGCAGCACCCGGCTCTCGCGCCGCAGGATCGCGGAGACCCGGATGCGCGGCTCCATCTCAGCGCGTCACGTCGCCCGCGAGGAGCCGAAGCCGCGCGCGCCGCGTTCGGTGGCCGGGAGCTCTGGAACCTCGACCAGCTCGAGCTCGGGCACCGGGAGGATGACGAGCTGGGCGATCCGCTCGCCGACCTCGGCGACGAAGGGACGCTCCCGGTCGGTGTTGAGGAGGACGACGCGCAGCTCGCCGCGGTAGCCCGAGTCGATGAGGCCCGGCGAGTTGACGACCGCGATCCCGTGCCGTGCTGCGAGGCCCGAGCGCGGCTGCACGAAGCCGGCGAATCCCTCCGGCACGGCGACGGCGAGCCCGGTCGGCACGACGGCACGCTCCCCGGGGCCGAGCTCGACGCGCTCGCACGTCGCCAGGTCGAGGCCGGCGTCGCCTGCGTAGGCGCGCTCAGGCAGGACGGCGTCCTCGCGCAGGCGCACGACCGGAAGCTCGATCACGCGCCGCGGGCCTCGGCCGCGGCGGCCTCGGCGATCAGGTAGGGCGCGAAGCGGGGGATCTCCCGCTCCGGCAGGCGGGCGTGGACGAGCACGCCGTCCGAGCGGTCGAGCCGCTTCTCGATGGGCGCCCCGAGCTCGTAGAGCTCGGTGAGGATGCGGCCGTCCTCGTACGGCACGAGCAGCCGCACAGGACGGAAGCGGTCGGCGAACCGCGCGGCGATCCGGGCCCGCAGCTCGGCGAGGCCCTCGCCTCGCCGGGCCGAGATCTGGAGGGCGCCGGGGAACCGCGCGCCCAGCCGGCGCCGGCGTAGCGGGTCGACGAGGTCGACCTTGTTGAGCACGAGCTCGACAGGGAGCTCGCGGGCGCCGATCTCCGAGAGGACCGCCTCGACGGCAGCGATAGTCCCGTCCAGGCGCTCGTCGTCCTCCGAGGCGTCGGCGACGTGGAGGACGAGGTCGGCGGAGAGCGTCTCCTCGAGCGTCGCCGCAAAGCCTTCGACGAGCTGGTGCGGCAGGCGGCGGATGAAGCCGACCGTGTCGGTGACGAGGTACCGGCGCCCGTCGTGCTCGAAGCCTCGGGTCGTCGGGTCGAGGGTCTCGAAGAGGCGGTCGTCCACCGACGCGTCTGCCTCGGTGAGCGCGTTCAGGAGCGTCGACTTGCCCGCGTTCGTGTAGCCGGCGAGGGCCACGACGGGCGCGGCGCTGCGCTCGCGCGCCTTGCGCTGCACGGAGCGGCGCTTCTCGAGCTCGCGGAGCTTGCGCCTCAGCAGGCCGACCCGGCGGCGGGCGAGGCGGCGGTCGGTCTCGAGCTGCGACTCGCCGGGGCCGCGCGTCCCGATGCCGCCGCCCAGGCGCTCGAGGTGCTGCCACATGCCGCGCATCCGCGGGAGGTTGTACTCGAGCTGGGCCAGCTCGACCTGGAGCTTGCCCTCGGCGCTGCGCGCATGCTGGGCGAAGATGTCCAGGATCAGCTGCGTGCGGTCGACGACGCGCGCCTTGAACGCGTCCTCGAGCCGGCGCTGCTGGCCGGGGTCGAGGTCGTCGTCGACGATGAGCGACTCCGCACCGGCCTCCGCGAAGGAACGCTTCAGCTCCTCGAGCTTCCCCTTGCCGACGTAGGTCCGGGAGTCGGGAGCCGGCCGGCGCTGGACGAGCTCCCCCGCGGGCACGACGCCCGCCGTCCGCAGGAGCTCGCGCAGCTCGCCGAGCTCTGCGGTCTCGTCCACTCCGGGGGCCAGCACTGCGACGACGAATCCGCGCTCCGGCTCAGCCCCGGGCGCGGGGTCGGGCTGGTGGTGGCTCACGGGACGATTATGCCCGCGATTCGACGCGAAGCGAGGACGCGATCCGGCCCGCGGCCTCCTCGAGGCGGTCGTCCGGGACGGTGAGCGAGATCCGCACGAAGCCCTCACCCGAGGGGCCGAACGACGGCCCCGGCGAGACGATCACGGCCGCCTGGTCGAGCACGAGCGCCGTGAAGCTCGCGGAGTCGTGCCCCTCGGGGACGCGCAGCCAGACGTACGGGGTCGCACGCGGCGGCTCGGCGGGCAGCCCCGCCCGGCCGAGGGCGTCGACCACGAGGTCGCGGCGCCTCCGGTAGACCTCCGACATCTCCACGGGGAACGCGCGGGCGTCGGTCAGCGCCGCCACGCCCGCAAGCTGGAGCGCGTCGAACATGCCCGAGTCGAGGTTCGTCTTCAGCCGCCGGTAGTGCTCGACGACATCTGCGTTGCCCGCAAGCCAGCCGATCCGCCACCCCGTCATGTTCCAGCCTTTCGAGAGCGAGAAGATCTCGGCCCCTACCTCCTTCGCGCCGGGCGTCTCGAGGAAGCTCGGCGGGCGGTAGCCGTCGAACGCGATCTCCGTATACGACGCGTCGTGCACGGCGACGACACCGTGCTCTCGGGCAAAGGCGACGGCCCGCTCGAAGAAGCCGTTCCCGACGACCGCCCCGGTGGGGTTGTTGGGGTAGTTGCAGAAGAGCAGGTTCGTGCGGGCCGCGACCTGGCCCGGGACGGCGTCGAGGTCCGGCATGAAGGCGTTCGCCTCCTCGAGCGGCAGGTAGCGAACCTCCGCCCCGGCGAAGACGGGCCCCGAGGTGTACGGCGGGTAGCCGGGGTCGGGAGCGAGACAGACGTCGCCCGGGTCGAGGCAGGCGAGCGCGATGTGCGCGACGCCCTCCTTCCCGCCCAGCACGGGCACGATCTCCGTTCCGGGATCGAGCTCGACGCCGAAGCGCTCGCCGTAGAACGCTGCCACGGCCTCGCGGAAGGCCTCGAGCCCGCGGTTGGACGGGTAGCGGTGCGTCGCCGCCCGGGCCACGGCGCGCTGCATCGCCTCGACGACGGCCGGAGGCGTGGGCAGGTCGGGGTCGCCGATGCCGAGCGAGATCACGTCGACCCCCTCCGCCGTCAGCGCTTCGACCCGTCGCTCGATCTCGGCGAAGAGGTACGGCGGGACTGCGTCGAGGCGGCTCGCGAACCTCATCCCGCGCCCACCTCGGCGAGCAGCTCCTCCGCCACCTCCCCGCGGCAGATCTCCTGCGCCGGGCCGGTCAGGCGGGCCCGGAAGCCCTCGTCGAGCTCCACGCGCAGGTCGCCTCCCGCCAGGTGGATCGTGACCGGGCTCTCGCACCAGCCGTTCGCCACCGAGGCGCCCGCGACGGCGACCGCGCTCGTCCCCGAGGAGAGAGTCTCCCCCGCCCCGCGCTCCCAGACGGCGACCGTGGCCTCGCCCGGCGCGTCGACGCGGACGAGCTGCACGTTCGTGCGCTGCGGGAAGCGGCGATGGTTCTCGACGAGGGGGCCCAGCCGCAAAAGGGTGTCGCGCTCGGGCTCCCGGCGGATGACCGCGTGCGGGTTGCCGACCGAGACCGGCGTGAACTCGACGCTCGTGCCGTCCAGGTCGAGCGCCTCGGGGGGCCCGACCTCGACGAGGCCGATGTCCGTCTCGACCTCGAGCCCGCCGCGCAGGCGCGCGGCCACCTCCCGGTCGCCGACGGCCACGACGACCTCGTCGGCTCCGCTCCTGCGCGCGAGCCAGCGGGCGGCGATGCGCGTCCCGTTGCCGGAGAGCTCCGCGGTCGAGCCGTCGGGATTCCAGATCACGACCTCGGCGCGCGGGCCGTCGGCGCGCAGCACCTCGAGGATCCCGTCGGAGCCGATCCCGAAGTGGTAGTCGCAGAGACGGCGGGCGAGCTCGGCGGAAAGCGGCTCGCCGACGTCAGCCCGCTCGAGGAGCAGGTAGTCGTTGCCGAGCCCGTGCCACTTCGAGAATCGCATCCGCAACCGCGTCCGGGGGACGATCGGCCGCAACGCTAACAGCGCCCGGAATGCGCCGGAGCCACTTGCGCTGGTAGGCCGCGTACTGCCTCGTCCGCAGGGTGACGGCCGCGACCGCCTCCTCCTCCGGGAGCCGCGCGAACTCCTCGAGGCCGATCACCTTTCCGGCGCTTGCGGAGATGCGGCCTGCAAGGGCGGCCCGGGCCTCCTCCGCGGCCCCGCGCGCGGCCATCGCCCGCGTGCGTGTCTCGATGCGCCGCTCGAGCTCGGCAGGCGGGACGTCGAGGCCGACGATCAGGGTCGGACGGCGCGTCTCCTCCGACCAGAGCCGGTCGTGCGGCGGGCGGAGCGAGCTGCCCGCGTCGGCGAGCTCCAGCGCGCGAACGACGCGGCGGCGGTCGTTCGGGTGCACCGTGGCAGCGGCCGCCGCGTCCCGCTCGGCGAGGACGGCGTGCGCGCGCTCCGCCCCCTCCGCGTCGTAGAGCCTCTCCCAGGACACCCGCGCCCCGGGCGGGGGCGCCGGCGGAAGCTCGAGGTCGCCGACGGCGGCGCGCAGGTAGAGGCCCGTGCCGCCGGCCACGACCGGCGTGCGACCCGCGGCGAGGATCTCGTCGACCGCCTGGTGCGCGAGCCGCTGGTACTCCCCGACCGAGCCCTCGTGCTCGAGCGGCCAGATCCCGACGAGGCGCGTCGGGCGGTCGGGCTGGTTCGTCAGGACCGGCAGGCCGCGGTACGCCTGCATCGAGTCGGCGGAGACGACGTCCCCGGGCAGGCGCTCGGCCAGGGCCTCGGCGACGTCCGTCTTGCCGGACGCCGTCGGCCCGAAGATCGCGAGCACGAGCTCGCTCAGCCCGACACCTCCCCTCGCCGAGCGGCGGGGCGCGCACGACCGGGCCTGGCGCCGGGGGGCACCCCCAGATTCAACGCTAGTCCGCGAGAGCGCACGGGTGACTCGCGAATCGTGCCGAGAGAGCGCCGTCAGGCGGCGACGACCGCCGTCTCGGTGCCCCGCAGCGTCGTCGACGTGGCGGCCTCGATGCGGACGGGCACGAGCTCGCCCGGCTTGGCGGCGCCGCGGAAGTTGACCGTCGTGTTGCGGCGCGTCCGCCCGCGCAGGAGCGTGGAATCCGTGCGGCTGGGGCCTTCGACGAGCACCTCCTCGACCCGGCCGACGCGCTCCTCGTTCCGCTCGCGCGCGATCCTCTGGACGACGTCGATCAGCCGCTCGATGCGCCCCCGCTTCACCTCCTCGGGCACCTGCCCCGGCATCGTCGCCGCCTCGGTGCCCTGCCGGGGGCTGAACACGAACGTGAACGCGCCGTCGTATCGCACCTCCTCCACGACCTCCAGGGTCTCGCGGAAGTCGCCCTCCGTCTCGCCGGGGAAGCCGACGATGATGTCGGTGGTCAGGGCGAGGTCGGGAACGGCGGCGCGCAGGCGC
Source organism: Thermoleophilia bacterium (assembly GCA_025923055.1). Classification (GTDB taxonomy): domain Bacteria; phylum Actinomycetota; class Thermoleophilia; order Gaiellales; family Gaiellaceae; genus JAIBJN01. The sequence continues at coordinate 8,193 of JAICGP010000017.1, read as the reverse complement.
TCGGCGAGCGCGAGGTAACGCTCGCGCCCGTACGTGCGCCGCATGCGCTTGAGCACGCGCGACGAGCCGGACTGGAGCGGCAGGTGCGTGTGCTCGCAGACCGCCGGGCTCTCCGCCATCGCGCGGATGACCGGCTCACGGAAGTCCTTCGGGTGCGGGCTCGTGAAGCGGATGCGCTCGATGCCCGGCACGGCGTCGACGGCGCGGAGGAGCTCCCCGAACTCGGTCCGCAGGTCTGGAAGGAGGTCGCGTCCCCACGAGTTGACGTTCTGCCCGAGCAGCGTCACCTCGCGAACGCCGTCCACGGCGAGCCGCTCCACCTCGGCCACGATGTCCCCCGGGCGGCGGCTCTGCTCGCGGCCGCGCACGGACGGGACGATGCAGTACGAGCAGACGGAGTTGCAGCCCATGGAGATCTGCACCCACGCTTGGAAGCGGCGCTCGCGGTGCGACGGCAGCTCGCCGGCGAAGTGGCTCCACTCCGCGAAGCGGCCGCGCGGGACGCCGAGGCCGCCGGCGCCGAGCCAGTCGGCCAGATGCGGGATCGAGCCGGGCCCGAAGGCGACGTCGACGTACGGATAGAGCTCGAAGACGCGGTCGCGTTGCGCCTCGGCGTAGCAGCCGCCCACGGCGATGACACGCTCGGGATCAGCGCGCTTCAGCGCTGCCGCCTGCGCGAGGTGGGCCGCGAACCGCTGGTCCGGCTTCTCCCTCACCGTGCACGTGTTGAACACGAGCACGTCAGCCTCCTCGGGGGAACGGGCCTCCCCCAGGCCGACCGACTCGAGCATGCCTTTGATGCGCTCCGAGTCGTGCGCGTTCATCTGGCAGCCGAATGTCGTGACGTGGTAGCGCCTCACGACGCCACACTGTACCCGGCGTCCGGAGCGGCCTTGTCCGCCGTAGACAGGCGGTTTAGCATCGGGCGTTCCGAATCGACCCTGGGGGTTTCACGATGTCGTCGAGCACGTCCCGGCGGCGGAAGCGCTTTCTTCCGGCCCTTCTCGCCGTGGCAGCGATCGTCCCGCTCGTCTTCGCGCTTCCGAGCGCCAACGCACAGCCGACGGAGCTCTTCTTCTCCGAGTACATCGAGGGGTCGAGCAACAACAAGGCGCTCGAGATCTTCAACGGCACGGGGGCGCCGGTCGACCTCGACGCCGGGGACTACTCGGTCCAGATGTTCTTCAACGGCAACAGCTCCCCGGGGTTGACGATCGACCTGACCGGGACCGTGGCCCCGAACGACGTCTTCGTCCTCGGCCACTCCAGCGCCGACCCGGTCATTCTCGCCCAGGCCGACCAGACGAACGGGGCGGGCTGGTTCAACGGCGACGACGCCGTCGTCCTTCGGCGCGGAACGACGTTCGTCGACGTCGTCGGGCAGATCGGCTTCGACCCGGGCAGCGAGTGGGGCACCGGCGACACGAGCACCGCCGACAACACGCTTCGCCGCAAGCCTACGGTGCTCGGCGGAGATCTGAACGGCGCCGACCCGTTCGATCCCGCCGCCGAATGGGACGGCTTCCCGCAGAACACCTTCGGCGGCCTCGGCGCGCATACGGTCATCGTGGGCGACGCACCGCCGACTGTGGCCGACACGACGCCCGCGAACGACGCGACCGAGGTCGCCCTCGACTCGAACGTCACGGTGACGTTCAACGAGGACGTCGCCGTCGCCGGCTCGTGGTTCGAGATCGAATGCACGAGCAGCGGCATGCACACGGCGGCCGTGAGCGGCGGTCCGACGACGTTCACGCTCGACCCGGACGCCGACCTCGCCGAAGGCGAGGCGTGCACCGTCACGATCGCCGCCTCCCAGGTCACGGATCTCGACACGGACGACCCGCCGGACGCGATGGCGGCCGACTTCAGCTTCAGCTTCACGACGCCCGTAGAGATCAGCGACGTCCAGGGGGCGTCGCACCTGTCGCCTCTCGCCTCGCGTCGGGTGTCCGGGCTCGCGGGCATCGTGACCGCGAGGCTCGGCAACGGCTTCTACTTCCAGGATTCGACGCCGGACGCGAGCGACGCGACGTCGGAGGCGCTGTTCGTCTTCACGGGGTCGTCGCCGACCGTCGCCGTGGGGGACGATGTCCGCGTGGGCGGCCGCATCGCCGAGTTCCGTCCCGGCGGCGCTACCACCGCGAACCTGACGACGACGGAGATCACCTCGCCGACGATCGCGGTGGTCTCGAGCGGCAACGCCCTGCCGGCGGCGACCGTCCTCGGCGCGGGCGGCAGGATGCCGCCCAACATGGTGATCGAGGACGACGCCGCGGGCAGCGTCGAGACGAGCGGCGTCTTCGACCCCGCCCAGGACGGGATCGACTTCTACGAGAGCCTCGAGGCCATGCGCGTGCAGGTGAACGATGCCGTCGCGGTGGGGCCGCGGAACGCGTTCGGCGAGATCCCGGTCGTCGGCGACGGCAGCGCCGACGCGGGCATCGACACCGTCCGGGGAGGCGTGGTCATCTCACCGGACGACTTCAATCCGGAGCGGATCATCCTGGACGACACGATCCTTCCCACGCCGGTCGTGAACGTCGCCGACGGCTTCACCACGGCCGTCCTCGGGGTCATGGACTACAGCTTCGGCAACTTCAAGCTCTTCGTGACGGCGCCGCTGACGCGGGTGGACGGAGGGCTCGAGCGGGAGGTGACGCGGCTCCCGACGGACCACGAGATCGTCGTCGGGACCTACAACGTCGAGAACCTCGATCCGAGCGACGGGCCCGCCTTCGCGCGGCACGCCGACCTGATCGTGAACCACCTCCGCTCGCCGGACCTCCTGGCGATCGAGGAGGTGCAGGACAACGACGGTGCCACGAACAGCGGCACGACCGACGCGTCCCAGAGCTGGAGCATGCTCGTCGCGGCGATCGAGGCGGCGGGGGGACCGACGTACGAGTTCCGGCAGATCGATCCCCTCGACAACGAGGACGGCGGCCAGCCGGGCGGCAACATCCGCGTCGGCTTCCTGTTCCGCACCGACCGCGGGCTCGAGTTCATCGACCGCCCGGGAGGCGATGCGACGACGGCAACCACGGTCGTCGACCACCCGTCGGGGCCGCGGCTGTCGTTCTCCCCGGGCCGCGTCGACCCGCAGGATCCCGCCTGGGAGGACACCCGCAAGCCGCTTGCCGGGGAGTTCCGGATGCGGGGACGCAAGGTGTTCGTGGTCGCGAACCACTTCAGCTCCAAGGGCGGCGACGACCCTCTGTTCGGGCGCTTCCAGCCGCCGATCCGCTCGACGGAAGTCGCTCGACACGCGCAGGCGCAGGTCGTGAACGACTTCGTCGACGAGCTCCTTGCGGCCGACCCGCACGCGAACGTGATCGTGCTCGGCGACATCAACGACTTCGAGTTCTCGGAGACGGTGGAGATCCTCGAGGGCGGCGTCCTCACGACGCTCATGGACACGCTTCCCAAGCCGGAGCGCTACTCCTACGTCTTCGAGGGGAACTCGCAGGTGCTCGACCAGATCCTCGTGAGCGACGACCTGCTGCAGGGCGCTCTCGTCGACTACGACCCCGTGCACGTGAACTCGGAGTTCGCCGAGCAGGCCTCCGACCACGATCCGCAGGTCGCGCGGCTCGACCTTCGCGGCCGGCCGACGCCGAGGTAGGAACGCGGTAGCGCGCCGCCGCTCACGGCGGCGGCGCGCTACTTCGCGAACTCGACGGCGCGCGACTCCCGGATCACCGTCACCTTGATCTGACCGGGGTATTCGAGCTGGTCCTCGATCTCGCGGGCGATCTCGTGCGAGAGCAGGACTGCGCTGTCGTCGTCGATCTCCGTCGGCTTCACCATCACCCTGATCTCGCGGCCCGCCTGGAGGGCGTACACGCGCTCGACGCCCTTCTTCTCGGCGGCGATCTTCTCGAGGCTCTCCAGCCGCTTGATGTAGCTCTCGAGGCTCTCGCCGCGCGCGCCCGGCCGCGAGGCCGAGATCGCATCGGCTGCGATGACGAGCACCGCCTCGACGGTCTGGGGCTGCACCTCGTAGTGGTGGGCCTCGATCGCATGGACGACGTGCTGCGACTCGCCGTACTTCTTCGCCGTCTGCGCCGAGATGAGTGCGTGCGAGCCCTCGACCTCGTGGGTCATCGCCTTCCCGAGGTCGTGGAGGAGCGCGGCGCGCTTCGCCGTCTTGACGCTCGCGCCGAGCTCGGCCGCCATGATTCCCGCGAGGTGCGAGCACTCGAGCGAGTGCTTGAGGATGTTCTGGCCGTAGCTCGTGCGGTACCGCAGCCGACCGAGCACCTTGACGAGGTCGTCGTGCATGGCGCCGCAGTTCGCCTCGAAGACCGCCTGCTCGCCGGCCTGCCGGATGTGATCCTCGATCTCGGCCTTCGAGTAGTAGTACATCTCCTCGATCCGGGACGGGTGGATACGGCCGTCCTCCACGAGCTTGGCGAGCGTCAGCTTCGCCACCTCGCGCCGAACCCCGTCGAACGAGGAGAGCACGACCGCCTGGGGCGTGTCGTCGATGATGAAGTCGACGCCGGTCAGGTTCTCGAGAGCGCGGATGTTGCGGCCCTCCCGGCCGATGATCCGGCCCTTCATGTCGTCCGAGGGCAGCTCCACGATCGAGACGGTTGTCTCGGCCGCGTGGCTCGCTGCGACCCGCTGGAGCGCGTCGGCGACGAGGTTCCGGGCGCGCCGCTTGGCGTCGGCGCGGGCCTCTTCCTCCAGCTGGCGGACCATGCGCGCGAGGTCGTGCCTGACGAGCTCCTCGGAGCGCCCGAGCACCTGCCGCTTGGCCTCGTCCATCGTGAACCCCGAGAGCCGCTCCAGCTCGCGGACCTGCTCCTCCTTGGCCGCCTTGGTCTCCTCCTGGAGCTGCTTCAGGTGCGTCTCGCGGTCGAGCAGGCCCTGCTCGCGCCGGCCGAGCTCCGTGAGCTTGCTGTCGACGTCCTCCTCCTTCGTGACGAGGCGCTCCTCGACCTTGATCATCTCGGCGCGCTTGTCCTTGAGCTCCTGCTCGACCTCGGCGCGGAGCCTGAGCGCCTGCTCGCGCGCCTCGACCTGCGCCTCCCGGCGAATCGCCTCGGCGGCTCGCCCCGCCTCGGCCGCGAGGCGCACCCGCTCGCGCTCGGCCGCAGCGGCGCGGCGCGACACGAGCAGGCGCGTTCCGGCAAAGAGGCCGACGAGCAGGCCGAGCGCGATCCCGAGAAACAGGAGTCCGATGGGTACTGCCATTGCTCGCTCCTACCGGTCGAGCCCGTAGGAACGGCGCTTTCGTGAATCGGCGGGCGCGCAGACGCGCCTCGACGGCGGACTAGAGCTCCGCCCGAGGCCTTCCTTCGGTCGAGGTGCTGGGCGCCGGGCTGGATGTCATGTCGGGGTCAGTGGTGGTCACGGTCCGATTCGGCGAAGAAGCCGTCCCATGTGCAGGCATTTTTATGCGGAAGAGTCCGTATCGTACCCCGCTTCGGCCTCGTCCGTCCAGCGCGCGAGGGCCTCCTCGATCGCCTCGGCGGCGAAGCCGCGGCGGGCGAGCAGGCTCCAGGCGGAGCGCCGGTCGCGGGCGCGCGCCGCCAGGGCGGCGGCGCGCTCGGCCTCGGGGGCGAGGTCGGCGAGCGCGGCGGCGGCGAGCGCCGCGTCGATCCCCTCGTGCTCGAGCCGCGCGGCCACGGCGGCGTCTCCCCAGCCGCGTTCGGCCAGCGACCGTGCCCGCACGCCCGCCAGGCGCACGTCGTCGACGGCGCCGGCCGAGACGAGCGCGGCCACGGCCTTCTCGGCCGCAGACGGACGGATGCCGCGCTCGCCGAGCCGCTCCTGCAGGCGGGCGGCGGAGAGATCTCTGCGCGCGACCGCGCGCGAGGCGGCCGCGAGCGCCTCGGTGCTCCTGAGCTCGCGCCGTAGGGAGCGCAGGAGCGGGCGTTCGAGCGCGATCCCGGGGACGAGGCCGCAGCGTACGACGACCTCGTCGGGGACGACCCGCCATGGCAGGCCGTCCACCTCGAGCGCGACGCGACCGGGACGACCGCGGCGGACGGCGGTCAGCCGCGGGGCCGGTACACGGTCGCCCACGGCAGTCGATCCCTAGCCGGCCGGGGCGCCGGCCTTCTCGGGAGCGGCCTCGGCCGCCTCGGCGGCGGCGGGAGCGGCGTCCTTGCCGCCCTCGGAGAGCGGCAGGAGGCGGGACGAGACGACGACGTCGGAGCCGACGTCCGCCTGGACGGCGCGGAGGATGCCCTCGGTCACGTCCGGGTGCTCGCGGAGGAATGCGGTCGCATTCTGGCGGCCCTGCCCGAGCCGCTCGTCGGCGAAGCTGAAGTACGAGCCCGACTTCTGGACGAGCTTGCGCTCCAGCCCGACGTCGAGGACGCTGCCCTCCCAGGAGATCCCCTCGCCGTAGATGACGTCGAACTCGGCCTGCTTGAACGGCGGCGCGACCTTGTTCTTCACGACCTTGACGCGCACCCGGTTCCCGATCGCCTCCACACCCTCCTTGAGCGTCTCGATCCGCCGGATGTCGAGGCGCATCGACGAGTAGAACTTGAGCGCCCGGCCGCCCGGGGTCGTCTCGGGGTTGCCGAACATGACGCCGATCTTCTCGCGCAGCTGGTTCGTGAAGAGCGCGACGGTTCCGGTGCGGTTGAGCGTGCCGGCGAGCTTGCGGAGGGCCTGGCTCATGAGGCGCGCCTGCAGGCCGACGTGGCTGTCGCCCATCTCGCCCTCGATCTCGGCCCTGGGCGTCAGCGCTGCCACCGAGTCGACAGCGACGACGTCGAGCGCGCCGCTGCGGATGAGGAGCTCGGCGATCTCGAGCGCCTGCTCGCCGTTGTCGGGCTGCGAGACGAGCAGGTCGTCGATGTCGACGCCGATCCGGCGGGCGTAGCTCGGGTCGATGGCGTGCTCGGCGTCGATGAACGCGCAGATGCCCCCACGGCGCTGCGCCTCCGCGATCACGTGGTAGACGAGCGTCGTCTTGCCCGACGACTCGGGGCCGAAGATCTCGACGATCCGGCCGCGGGGGAGCCCGCCGATGCCGAGCGCGACGTCGAGCGAGAGCGAGCCCGTGGAGATGGACGGGATCGCCACCTGCGCCTGGTCGCTCATCTTCATGACCGAGCCCTTGCCGTAGGCGCGCTCGATCTGGCTCAGGGCAGCGTCGAGAGCCTGTTCACGATTGGAGTCGGTCACGATGTCCCTCCTAGAACAACCGATTCGACGATCTCGTACTGCGCCCCGGTCGGTCGCAGCACCGAATGATAGAGAGCGACCTCGGACGGACTGACCCGCCCGAGGTCGGGCAGCGACGGCCGGAGCCGCGGCGGCCGGCGAAAGCGGAGGACGGTCACGTGCGGCAGCCACTCCCTCCGCTCGCGCTCGTACACGCCGATCCGCTCCAGGCCCTCCCCCACGCCGTCCGCGAGGCGCGCGGCGCGCCCCTCCTCGTCGGAGAACACGACCATCCCGACGCTCCGCGTCTCGCGGTAGCGCGCGGGCTCGAGCACCGGCCGCGCGGCGGCGGTCGCGACGCCGCGCACGACGGCGAGGACCTCGTCGACGTCGGCGGACGGGCGCGAGCCGAGGAAGGCGAGCGTGACGTGCAGGTTGGGCTCCGCGACGACCCGCGCCTCGGACGCGGCCAGCTCGCTCGCCTGCCAGGAGGCGACGCGCCGGACGGTCTCGTCGGGGAGCCGCAGGGCGACGAAGAGGCGGAGCCGGTCATGCCCTCTGACGCTAGCGGGACGATTCACGCGGCTTCCGCGCGTCCTGTGTCAGAAGCTGCCTGAGAGTGTGGAGAGCGACGGCGGTCGCCCGCGTTCGCACAGCCTCTCGGTCGCCGGGCAGCTGCATCCTCCGCGCGGCGTCTCCGAGCGGCGCGTGCGCGTGCACGAAGACGAGCCCGACGGGCTTCTCGGCCGTGCCGCCGCCGGGACCTGCGATCCCGGTGACGGCGACGGCGACGTCCGCTCCGAGCTCCCGCCGAGCGCCCTCCGCCATCGCGGCGGCCGTCTCGGCGGAGACGGCGCCGTGTCGGGCGAGCATCTCCGCGGAGACGCCAAGGCGCGACAGCTTGGCCTCGTCCGAGTAGGTGACGATCCCGCCGACGAAGACGTCGCTCGCACCCGGGACGTCGGTCAGCCGGGCCGCGACTAGACCTCCGGTGCACGACTCGGCAGTGGCGAGCGTCAGCCCCCCGTCGCGGCAGCCGGCGAGCACGAGCTCGGCGACTGT
>JAICGP010000016.1 GCA_025923055.1 Thermoleophilia bacterium | reverse complement strand
GCCGCGCCGCTCGCGCGCGAGCTCGGCCGTCGCCCGGCGCGCGGTCTCCCCGAGCTGCTGGCAGCCGTACTCGGGGATGAGCTCGCGCCGGCGGTTCCACACCCACAGGAAGCGGTCCGGGTCGGTCGCCTCCGGGCAGACCTCGTCGAGCTTCTCGGCGTGGATGGCCTCGATCGTGGGCTCGTAGACGGTCGCGTACCAGTCGGACGCGATCTCGGCGCGCGGAAGCGCGCGCCCCGCCGTGAGCATGAGGTGGTAGCCGTGCAGCTGCACCGTCTCGAGCAGCTCGACGTAGCCGACCGGCCGGCTGAACCGCATCCGCACCTCCGGTCTGGTCTCGGCGAGGCCGCTCTCGGCCATGAACGTACGCTCCTGTTCTGCGTGGATCAGCTCGACGACGTCGGCGTCGGCGGGCAGGTGCCAGCGGGCCCGCAGCTCGGTGACCTCGGCGTCGATCGTCTCCATGCGCTGACGGCGCGCGATCGCGACACGGTGGTGGCCGTCGATGACGAAGTACGCCTCGCCGAGCTGATAGACGACGATCGGCGGGAAGCCGGTCTCCGGGAAGGCCTGCTCGACGCGACGCCAGCGGTCGCGAACGCCGGCCCGCCGCGGGAGGAAGTCGCGGTCGAAGTCGCTCCCGCGGCTGTCCGTGCCGACGATCTGCCTCACCGGGATCGGACGGATGCCCACGTACCGGCGTGCGAACGGGCGCAGCCGCTCGACCGCCTGGTCGAGCGGCAGGAGATCACGGGGCGCGCCCTGGCGGACGATGCGCGCGAGACGTCCGTACGCGATCTGCCTGCGGGCCCGGTCGAAGGTCGTGTTCGTCATCTCTTGCTCCAACGCGGGCGTCGGCGCGACGATTCCGCGCCCGGCCGTCAGGTCCGTCCCTCGGACGCCTCGCCCACCTCGGCGAGGCGGCGGCGGAGGAACGAGCGCTCGACATCCTCGGCGGCGAGCTCGAGCGCGAGGCGGTACGACTCGGCGGCCTCGTCGAGCCGTCCGAGCCGGCGGAGCAGGTCGGCGCGGGCGGAGTGGAAGAGGTGGTACGAGCCGAGCTGCGCGGCCAGCGGATCGACGAGCTCGAGGCCGCGGGCGGGCCCGTCCGCCATCGCGACGGCCACCGCTCGGTTCAGGTCGACGACCGGCGAGGGCGCCAGCTCCCCGAGACGGCCGTAGAGCGCCGCGATCTCCCGCCAGTCGGTGTCCTCCTCCGCGTGCAGCGCCGCCACCGCCGCCTGGATCGCGTACGGGCCCGCCGGGCGCAGCGCGAGCGACCGGCCGAGCACCCGCCGGCCCTCCTCGATGCGCTCGCGGTTCCAGAGCCGGCGGTCCTGGTCCTCGAGGAGGACGAGCGCCCCGTCGGCGTCGACCCGGGCGCGCCGGCGGGCGTCCTGGAGGAGCATCAGCGCGAGCAGCCCGAGCGTCTCGGCGTCGTCGGGCATGAGGACGGCGAGCAGCTTCCCGAGGCGGATCGCCTCGTCGAGGAGCTCGTCGCGCGGCGGCGGCCCGTAGCCCTCGTTGAAGACGAGGTAGAGGACGCCGTGGACGGCGCGTAGGCGGTCGGGAAGCGCGTGGTCGGGCGGCACGCGGATCGGGATCGCGGCCGACCTGATCTTCCGCTTCGCCCGCACGAGGCGCTGCGCCATGGTCGCCGCCGGGACGAGGAACGCGCGTGCGATCTCCTCCGTCTCGAGCCCGCCCACCATGCGGAGGGTCAGCGCGACCTGCGCGTCGAGCGCGAGGGCGGGATGGCAGCAGGCGAAGACGAGCGAGAGGCGCTCGTCGGGAACAGGGTGCTCGTCCATCTCGGTCTCCTGCGCCTCGATCGCCTGCAGGCCCGCCAGGAGCTCGCGCTTGCGGACGAGGGTGCGGTCGCGACGGATCCGCTCGATCGCGCGGTTGCGCGCGGTGGCGACGATCCAGGCACCGGGCTTCTCCGGGAGCCCGTCCCGTCGCCACCGCTCCACCGCGATCGCAAACGCGTCCTGCACGGCCTCCTCCGCGAGGTCGAGGTCCCCGATCGCCCGCGCCAGGATGGCGAGCGACCGGCCGAACTCCTCGCGATAGACGGCCGCTACCGGGTCTATGCGGCCTCCTCGCGCATCACGACGGGTCGCACCTCGATCGTCCCGTGGCGGGCGGACGGGATCCGCGCCGCCCACTCGATCGCGTCGTCGAGCGACTCCGCCTCGATCACGTAGTAGCCGCCCAGCTGCTCCTTCGTCTCGGCGAAGGGGCCGTCGGCGACGAGCGTCTCGCCGCCCCTGACGCGCACGGAGGTCGCGGTCGTCGCGGGCTCGAGCTCGTGCGATCCGACCAGCGCTCCGCGGGCGCCGAGCTCCCGGTCGAGGGCGAAGTACTCCTCGTAGAGCGCTGCCCGGGCCTCCTCGGGGAGCGACTCCCAGTGTCCCTCGGGCGCGTAGATCTGGAGCATGTACCGCACGGAGGCCTCAGGCCGGCAGCTCCGCGGGGAAGACCATGATCGGCCGCACCTCGACGGAGCCGTTCGGCAGCGACGGCATCTTCGCCGCCCAGTCGAGCGCCTGCTGCTCGGAGTCCACGTCGATCACGTAATAGCCGCCGAGCTGCTCCTTCGTCTCCGCGAAGGGACCGTCCGTCACGAGCTGCTCGCCGCGCTCGACGCGGACCGTCTTCGCCGTGCCGGTCGGCTGGAGCGCCTCGCCGGCGATGTGGACGCCGGCCTTCTGGAGCTCGTCGGTGTAGGAGTACCACGCCCGCATCTCGCGGCCCTGGTCCTCCTCGCTCATGTGCTCCCAGCGCTCGTTCTGCGCCCGCTCGTCACCGTAGATCAAGAGCAAGTAGTGCACGTTCTCCTCCTTTGTCGGTTACGACTCTACGACGAACGAGGAGCTGAGAAATCGACAGCCGCGGGGCGCGGTCCAGGATCGTGTTTCCGGACGTGCCCGGCGCGGACACGCCGGGGTCAGGCACCGTCGTGTCCCCGGAAGCCGCGTTCCTTCCGTACGGGAGCAGGCGCCGGGCCGCTTCGGCGCTGGAACACGCCGGTTCCCCGTCCGCGCCGCGCCGGCGAAAGGGACGTGGCCGATCGGCGCACGCCGGGGTCAGGCACCGTCGTGTCCTGGGAGGACGCGTCCCCCACGAGACGACACGCGGATCTCAGGCGGCGGCCAGCTCGGCCAGGCTCGTCACGGTCTTCCAGTTCCGGGTCGTCGCCGCGACGCCGAGGTGCTTCTCGAAGAAGGCGTTGCCGAGCTTCGACCTGCCGTAGCCGTTCGGGCAGTAGAGGTAGACGTCGCGCCCGGCGAGGCGGAACTCGTCGGGCTCGCCGTGGTTCGGGTCGAGGCTCCGCGCGCTGGCCGGCTCCGGCTTCTCGGCGAGGAACGTGACGTGGAGGGCGCGGGCCTCGTCGCCGGCCCCGGCGAAGGGGTTGCGGGCGACGAGCTTCTCGATCTCGCTCCGCGTCCGTAGGAGCACGGTCACGGCGAGGCCCTGGTCACGGGCGATTCGCTCCTCGAGGGCGCGGCGGACGTCGGCCGCCCGGCCGGCGCTGCGGAAGACGACGTTGCCGCTCTGCAGGTAGGTGGTGACGTCGTCGTGGCCGAGCGCGGAGACGAGCGCCCGCAGGTCTGCCATGGCGATGCGGTTGCGGCCGCCGAGGTTGATTCCGCGGAGGAGCGCGACGTACGTCTGCTTCCGGGCCGCCATCGCGAGCACGATGGTACTCCGGACGAGAAGGTGAATCGACCCGGCCGACGGTGGTATGGTCGCCGGGAGGAGGCGGCCGCGAGCGGCCGCGGTCTCCCCAGGCGTCGCCCCGTTGGGCGGCGGCCGACCGCCGGAGAAGCGATCCGGGGGGAGAAGGGAGCGGACGAGGTGTACGAACGGCCCGGGCCACGGGGGCTCCGGAGCTCGCGGCTGGTTCCTCGTCCCACGACCACCTCGTGCGCGGAGGTTCGCCCGAACGACCGCTGCTCGAGGGCCGGCCCAACCGAAAGGAGCACTCACAGTGGAGACCACGCCCATCCACGAGGAAGCGCAGGCTCGCGTCTTGGAGGCGCCCGTCGTGACGGCCGCCGGAGTCACCCGCCGCTACGGCGTGGAGGGAGACACCTGCGTGAAGGCGCTGCGCGGGGTCTCGCTCGACGTCGCGCCCGGCAAGCTCACGGCCGTCATGGGCCCCTCGGGCTCGGGCAAGTCCACGCTCATGCACATCCTCGCCGGCCTCGACCGGCCCAACGAGGGCAACGTGTCGATCGCCGGCACCGACATCGGCGCTCTTAGCGACACCGACCTGACGAAACTGCGCCGCGAGCACATCGGCTTCGTCTTCCAGTTCTTCAACCTGCTCCCGATGCTGACCGCGGAGGAGAACATCGTGCTACCGCTCGACCTCGCCGGTGGAAAGCACGATCGCGGCTGGGTGGCCGAGCTCACGGACAAGATCGGCCTCTCCGATCGCCTCAGCCACCGGCCGGCCGAGCTCTCCGGCGGGCAGCAGCAGCGGGTGGCCATCGCCCGGGCACTCGTCTCGCGCCCGACCGTCATGTTCGCGGACGAGCCGACCGGCAACCTCGACTCGACCACGGGCGGCGAGATCCTCGAGCTGCTCCGCGACTCGGTGACGAGCTTCGGTCAGACGACTGTGATGGTCACGCACGACGCCCATGCAGCCGAGATCGCCGATCGTGTCCTCTTCCTGGCCGACGGCCTCATCGTCAAGGACCGCGGCGCTTCGTCCGCTCACGAGATCCTCGAGACGCTGGAAGAGGTGAGCGGGCGATGAGGCGGGTCGCGCTCAAGGGCATCCTCGGGCGCAAGCTGCGGGCGACGCTGACGGGCTTCGCCATCGTTTTGGGCGTTGCCATGGTCAGCGGGAGCTTCGTCCTGACCGACACGATCAACAAGAGCCTCGGCACGATCTTCGCCGAGTCATATGCGGCCTCGGACGTCGTCGTCAGCCCGAGGGACGCTCTCGCCGGGGAGGACAGCGCGGACACCGGCTCGGCGCCCTTCCCCGACTCCGTTCTTGCCGACGTCTCGGCCCTGCCGGAGGTGGAGGCGGCGTCGGGGTCGATCGAGGACGAGGCCACGCTCGTCGGCGAGAACGGGAGCCCCATCGGTGGCGGCATGGGCATCGCCCTGAGCGTCGATCCTCCGGCCGACGAGCAGTTCAATCCTCTGCAGCTCGTCGCGGGAGCATGGCCGCGGGGAAGTGAGGAGATCGCCGTGGACAAGGCGACTGCCGAGGACCAGGGGCTCGCCGTCGGAGACTCGGTCGGCGCCGCCGCCGACGGGCCCGTGGAGACCTATACGGTCGCAGGCATCGTCCGTTACGGCTCGGTCGAGTCGCTGGGCGGCGCGACGATCGCCGCCTTCGACCTCGCCACCGCGCAACAGCTCTTCGACAAGCAGAACCAGTTCGACTTCATCAGGGTCGCCGCCGCCGAGGGCGTCAGCTCGCAGGAGCTCGTGGCCGAGATCCGCCCGTTGCTGCCCGAGACCGCCCAGGTGCGGACCGCCGAGGCGCAGGCGGACACCGAGAGCGAGGAGACGCAGTCGGAGGTGAACATCTTCCGCTACTTCCTCCTCGGCTTCGGCGGGATCGCGCTCTTCGTCGGCAGCTTCGTGATCGCCAACACGCTCTCGATCACGGTCGCCCAGCGCGCCCGCGAGCTAGCGACGCTGCGCACCCTCGGTGCATCGCGACGGCAGGTGCTCTGGTCGGTCGTGCTCGAGGCCGTCGTCGTGGGCGTGCTCGCGTCCGTCGTCGGCCTGTTCGTCGGTCTCGGCATCGCGGTCGGCCTGAACGCGCTTCTGGCGGCTACGGGGATCGACCTGCCGGAGACGGGGATCGTCTTCTCGACCCGCACGGTCGTCGTCAGCCTGCTCGTGGGGACGCTCATCGCCCTGCTCGCGAGCCTGCGGCCGGCGCTGCGCGCGACCCGGGTGCCGCCGATCGCCGCCGTCCGCGAGGGGGCCGTGCTGCCTCCTTCCCGGCTGGCGAAGTTCGGGTTGGCGACCGCGCTCGCGGTCGTGGTCGTCGCGATCGGGCTGCTCGCCTTCGGCGTGTTCGCCGACGGCGCGGAGACGCGGACTCGTCTCCTCGCGATCGGCGTGGGCGTGCTCCTGCTCTTCATCGGCGTGACGCTCGTCGCGCCGCGGCTCGTGCGCCCGCTCGCCGCCGCGCTAGGGGCGCCCGCCGCCCGGTTCGGCGGGTCGGCCGGCCGGCTCGCGCGGGACAACTCGACCCGCAACCCGGCCCGGACCGCCTCGACGGCGGCCGCGCTCATGATCGGGATCGCGCTCGTGACCTTCGTCTCCCTGCTCGCGCAGGGACTGAAGAGCTCGTTCGCGGACGCCGTCGACGAGCTCTTCGTGGCCGACTACTCCCTGACCGCCGAGGGCGACTTTGGCTCGGTCAGCGACGCCACCGTGGCCGCCGCCCGCGAGACGCCGGGCGTCACCGCGGTGTCGGCGATCAGAAGCGGGGAGGGACGGGCCTTCGGCGGCACGGTCGGCGTCAACGGCGTAGACGAGAACCTGAGCGCCATCATCGACATGTCCTGGGCCGAGGGGTCGGCCGAAGTGCCGGCCCAACTCGGGGCCGACGGCGCCTTCGTCAATGACGACTACGCGGACGAGCACGACCTGGGGGTCGGCTCGCGGATCGAGCTGAAGACCCCGACGGGCGAAGTGCTCGACCTGACGGTCGAAGGGGTCTTCGCCGAGCCGAAGGGCGGCTCGCCGTTCGGCGAGATCGCCGTCTCGACCGCCACGTTCGACGGCGCGTACGCCGAGAAGGAGAACGAGTGGGCCTTCCTCAACATGGAGGGCGGGGTGACGGACGAGAACACCGCCACGCTCACCGAGGCGCTCGCCACGTTCCCCGACGCCCGTGTCGAGACGCGAGACGAGTTCAAGGCGACCTCGATCAGCGACATCTCGACCTTCGTGAACCTGCTCTACGCGCTGCTCGGCCTGTCGGTCCTCGTCAGCCTGTTCGGCATCGTGAACACGCTGGTGCTCTCGGTCTTCGAGCGCACGCGCGAGCTCGGCATGCTGCGGGCGATCGGCATGACCCGGCGCCAGGTGCGGCGCATGATCAGGCAGGAGAGCGTCATCACCGCCCTGATCGGGGCGACGCTGGGCATCGTGGTCGGCGTCTTCTTGGCGTTCCTCGTCACGCAGGCGCTGTCCGACGAGGGCATCGTCTTCGCAATCCCCGTCGGATCGCTCGTCGTGTTCGTCCTCGTCGCGATCGCGGCGGGGATGCTGGCCGCGATCTTCCCGGCCCGGCGCGCGTCGAAGCTCAACGTGCTCGAGGCGCTGCAATACGAATAGCTTCGCAGCGCTTCGGGCGGCCAGGCCGCCCCGAACCCGTCTGGACCGACGTGCGGGGGCCGATGTGACGAGAAATGGCGTACGACGTCTCAAAGCGTGCCGGCCAAGGTGAGGGGAACGTCATCTGCCTCGACACACGCGAGCAGAGGCCGTACGGGCGCGCCCGGGTGTGGATCGTCGGCCGCTCATACCTACGCACGTCGATCCTGGCGCAGCGCGACCAAGTCGCCGAGTTCGAGCGAGCGGCCCGGTTTGCCGACCGGCATTAGCCGTGACCGGCGGCGAGCTGGCGCCGATGCCACAATGAGTCCATGCCGAAGACGCTCTTCGAGCGCGTCTGGGAGGCGCACGTCGTCGCCGAGCCGCCGGGCGAGCCGACGCTGCTCTACGTCGACCTCCACCTCGTCCATGAAGTGACGTCGGCCCAGGCGTTCGACGGCCTGCGC
This sequence comes from Thermoleophilia bacterium, assembly GCA_025923055.1. Lineage (GTDB taxonomy): Bacteria > Actinomycetota > Thermoleophilia > Gaiellales > Gaiellaceae > JAIBJN01. Next base: position 14,296 of record JAICGP010000016.1, on the reverse strand, counting down.
CTCGCCGGGCGCCCCGTCCGCCGCACCGATCTCACGCTCGCGACGATGGACCACAACGTCCCAACGGACGACCGCCCGGCCGACTCGCTCGCGCGCGCGCAGCTCGAGGCGCTGGAGCGGAACTGCGAGGCGTTCGACGTACCGCTCTACGCGACCGGCAGCGGCCGCGAGGGCATCGTCCACGTGATCGGGCCGGAGCTCGGTCTCACGCAGCCGGGGATGACCGTGGTCTGCGGCGACAGCCACACCTCCACGCACGGTGCCTTCGGGGCGCTCGCGTTCGGGATCGGCACCTCGGAGGTCGAGCACGTCCTTGCCACGCAGACGCTGCCCCAGCACAGGCCGCGCACGATGCTGCTCCACTTCGGCGGGTCGCTGCCGCTCGGGGTGACCGCGAAGGACGTCATCCTGGGCGCCATCGGGCGGATCGGCGTGGCCGGCGGCGTCGGGCACGTGATCGAGTACGCGGGCGAGGTCGTCCGGAACCTCTCGATGGAGGGGCGGATGACGATCTGCAACATGTCGATCGAGGCGGGCGCGCGCGCCGGGATGATCGCGCCCGACGACACGACGTTCGCCTACCTCGAGGGCCGGCCCGGGGCGCCGCGCGGCGCCGAGTGGGAGCGGGCCCTCGACCGCTGGCGCGCCCTGCCCTCCGATGAGGACGCGACGTACGACGCCGTCCACGAGATCGACGTCGCGGAGCTCGCCCCGCAGGTGAGCTGGGGGACGAACCCCGGCATGGTCGTCCCGGTCGACGGCGCCGTGCCGGATCCCTCCGACGTCTCCGACCCGGAGGAGCGCGCCGCCGCCGAGCGCGCGCTCGCGTACATGGCGCTCGAGCCCGGAACGCCGATGCGGGAGATCACCGTCGACCGCGTCTTCATCGGCTCGTGCACGAACGCGCGGATCGAGGACCTGCGCGAGGCCGCCGCCGTCGTCGCCGGCAAGCGCGTCGCGCCGACGGTGCGCGCGATGGTCGTCCCCGGCTCGGCGACCGTGAAGCGACTGGCCGAGGAGGAGGGCCTCGACCGCATCTTCGAGGCCGCCGGCTTCGAGTGGCGGCGGGCGGGATGCTCCATGTGCCTCGGCATGAACCCCGACATCCTCCAGGCCGGAGAGCGCTGCGCCTCGACCTCGAACCGCAACTTCGAGGGACGCCAGGGCCGCGGCGGCCGCACGCACCTAGTCAGTCCTGCGATGGCGGCCGCGACCGCGCTCGCCGGCCACTTCGTCGACGTGCGCGAGCTCGAGCTGGAGCCGGTCGGCGCGTGAAGCCGTTCCGTCGCACGCAGGGTCGCATCGCCGTCCTCGCGCGGCCCGACGTCGATACCGACCAGATCGTTCCGAAGCAGTTCCTGAAGCGGATCGAGAGAACCGGGTTCGGCGAGTTTCTCTTCTACGACTGGGCCAAGCAGCCCGACTTCGAGCTCAACCAGCCCGAGGCGGAGGGGGCGGTCGTCCTGGTCACCGGCCGCAACTTCGGCTGCGGCTCGTCCCGCGAGCATGCCGCCTGGGCCATCCGCGACGCCGGCTTCGAGGTCGTCGTGGCGCCCTCGTTCGGCGACATCTTCCGCACGAACTGCCTCAAGACCGGGCTCCTGCCCGTCGTCCTGCCGGAGGAGCAGGTGAAGGCGCTCGCCGCGGAGGGATCGGGGGCCGACCTGGCGGTCGACCTAGAGGCGCAGACGATCGGGCCGTACACGTTCGAGTTCGACCCGTTCGAGCGGCAGCGGCTCCTCGAAGGCCTCGACGACGTGGCGCTCACGCTCCGCCACGACGACGAGATCGCCGCCTTCGAGGCGGCGCGTCCCTCGCCGGTCGACACGCACGCCCTCCGCTAGGCGGCCTCAGCGGCGGGCGCGGCTTGCGCGGGCGCGGGCGGGCGCGGGTGCCTGAGCAGGTGGCCGTGCGCCTCGGTGCCGTAGCCGCCGGGGACCGGGATGTAGAGCTCGGGGTAGCCCCACATTCCGTGCTCGGACACGTCGAGGCCGGCCGTCTCGATTGCCGGCTCCGCGCGGATCCCGACGGTCGCCTTCATGACGAACAGGACGAGGAAGGACGCGCCGAACGTGAACGCTCCGACCACGGCGAGCCCGAGCGCCTGGATGCCGAGCTGGTGCAGCCCGCCGCCGTAGAGGAGGCCGGCCGAGCCGGTCGCGAGCCGCGAGGCGAGCTCGGGCACCGTGAGGAAGCCGAGCGCGAGCGTGCCCCAGACGCCGGCCATGCCGTGCGCGGCGATCGCTCCGATCGGGTCGTCGATGCGGACGCGCTCGACAGCCAGGGCACCGACGACCACGATTGCTCCGGCGACGAGGCCGATCACGACGGCGGCCCAGGGCGCCACGAAGGCGCACGCCGCGGTGATGGCGACGAGCCCCGCGATCGCGCCGTTCAGCATCATCGAGAGGTCGGGCTTCTTGACGACCAGCCAGGAGGTGACGACAGCTCCGAGGACGCCGGCCGCCGCGGCGAGATTGGTGTTCAGCGCGACGTAGGCGAAGAAGCCGACGCCGCCGAAGTCGACGCTCAGGGTCGACCCCGGGTTGAAGCCGAACCAGCCGAACCAGAGGATGAGGACGCCGAGCGTCGTGTACGCCATGTTGTGGCCCGGAATGGCGTTCGGCTTTCCGTCCACGAACCTGCCGAGCCGCGGCCCGAGGAGGAGCGCGCCGGCCAGCCCCGCGAGGGCCCCCTGGTAGTGCACCACGGTCGAGCCGGCGAAGTCCTGCATTCCGCGCGCGAAGAGCCAGCCGTCGGGGCTCCAGACCCAGTGCGAGACGACCGAGTAGACGAGCGTGTAGGCGACGCCGAAGGCGAAGTAGACCCAGAGCCGCGTGCGCTCGGCCATCGCCCCCCAGACGATCGCCAGCGAGACGGCGCAGAAGACGACCTCGAAGAGGTAGCCGGCCGCGCCCGGAATCGACGCGAACCAGGAGAACGGCGCCGCCCCCACGGCCGTGAGCTCGTCCACCGAGGGGGCAAAGCCTGATCCGCCGACGAGCCCGTTGCCGCCGTCGCCGAACGCGATCCCGAAGCCGACCAGGTAGTAGACGATCGACGCGAGCGCGAGGACGAGGACGTTCTTCGCAGCGATGTGGCCGACGTTCTTCATGCGGGTGAGCCCGGCCTCGAGGAACGCGAAGCCCGCCTGCATGAACATGACCAGCACGGCGGCGACGATCACCCAGACCGTGCTCGTCGCGATTGCGAGCTGCTGCGTCGTCATCTCGCCTCCTTCTCCTCGACCACGAAAAAAGCCCCGGGAGCGCACGCTCCCGAGGCCTCGCTGCCTCGCTTCGGGCCGCCGTCCTCGGCGGCCCGAAGCGACGAGGCTAGCGGTCTGGGCGGACGGCCCTCAGGCCCCGAGGGCCGAGACGACCGCGTCGACGTACTCGACCGTCGTCGCGTTGCCGCCGAGGTCCGGCGTCGGCGCCGAGAGGAGGGCCGCGTCCACCGCCGCTTCGAGGCGCTCCGCCTCGGCCGGCTCGTCGAGCCCGTGCCTCAGCATCAGCGCCGCGGAGCGGAGCATCGCCGCCGGGTTGGCGATCCCCCGCCCGGCGATGTCCGGTGCCGAGCCGTGGACCGGCTCGAAGATCCCGGGCCGCCCGTCCCCGAGGCTCGCGGATCCGGCGAGGCCGAGGCCGCCGGTCAGCCCCGCTGCGACGTCCGAGAGGATGTCGCCGAACGTGTTCTCCGTGAGCAGCACGTCGAACTGCCCCGGGGCGAGCACGAGCTGCAGCCCGCAGTTGTCGACGAGCATGTGCGCGAGCTCGACGTCGGGGTACCCCGGGGCAACCCGCTCGACGACCCCGCGCCAGAGGCGGGACGTGGCCAGGATGTTCGCCTTGTCCACCGACGTGACCTGCCCGCGGCGGCCGCGGGCGATCTCGAAGGCGCGACGGGCGATGCGCTCGACCTGGGCGGGCCGGTACTCCATCGTGTCGAAGACGGTCCCGTCGGCCCGCGTGCCGCGCTCGCCGTAGTAGAGCCCGCCGACCAGCTCCCGCACGACGAGCAGGTCGACGCCGTGCCCGCGCGCGGGCCGGAGGTTCGCGTAGACGTCGAGCTCGCCGCGGAGGCGGATGAGGCCGTGCTCGGGTCGGACCTCGTCCCGGTCGAGCTCCGGCAGGCCGACCGCGCCCAGGAGCACGGCGTCGGCCCCGCGGCACGCCGCCAGCGTCTCGGGCGGGAGCGGGTTGCCGCTCTCCCGGATGGCGGCTCCGCCGAAGAGGCGCTCCTCGAGCTCGAGCTCGAGCGGCAGCTCGCGGAGCACGCGGGCGGCCGCGGCGACCACCTCCGCGCCGATGCCGTCGCCGGGAAGGAGGACGATCCTCACAGGGGCGCGCGCGTGACGGCGCCCTCGGAGGCGGAGGAGACGAGCGCCGCGTACTTGGCGAAGACGCCGCTCGCGTACCGGGGGGCCGGGGCCGTCCACTCGGCCAGCCGCGCAACGATCTCGTCGTCGGAGAGCTCGACGCGCAGCTCGCGGGCCTCGACGTCGACGACGACCGTGTCGCCGTCCCGGAGGGCCGCCAGCGGGCCGCCGCGCGCCGCCTCCGGCGAGACGTGCCCGACCATGAGCCCGTGCGTGGCGCCCGAGAAGCGCCCGTCCGTGACGAGCGCGACCGCGTCGCCGAGCCCCTCGCCGACCAGCGCCGCGGTCACGTGCAGCATCTCGCGCATGCCCGGCCCGCCGGCCGGCCCCTCGTAGCGGATCACGACCACGTCGCCGGGCTCGATGCCGCGCGCCTTTACGGCGGCGAAGCACGCCTCCTCGGCGTCGAAGACCCGCGCGGGCCCACGGTGCAGCAGCCGCTCGTGGCCGGCGAGCTTCACGACGGCGCCGCCGGGGGCGAGGTTCCCGTGCAGGACGGCGAGGCCCCCCGTCGGCTTGAGCGGCGTCTCGATCGGCACCACGACCTTCTGCCCCGGGCGTTCCGCCACCGCCGCGGCGATCTCGCCGAGCGAGCGGCCGTCGACGTTCGTCGCGCCGGCGTGCACGAGCTCCCGCTTGGCGAGCTCGCGCGCGACGAGGGCGACGCCTCCCGCCTCGTGGACGTCGGTCGCGACGTAGAGCCCGCCCGGCTTCAGGCTCGCGACCACCGGCGTCCGCGCCGCGATGCGGTCGAAGTCGGCGAGCGCGAGCGGAATGTCGAGCTCGCTCGCGATCGCGAGCAGGTGGAGGACGCCGTTCGTCGAGCCGCCGGTCGCAGCGATCGACGCGATCGCGTTCTCGATCGCCTCGCGCGTGATCACGTGCGAGGGCCGGACGTCGCGGCGGAGGAGGTCCATGGCGAGCCGGCCGGCGCGCTCGGCCGCCGCCGGCTTCTCCGGGTCGAGGGCCGGGATGCCGTTCAGCCCCGCCGGGCTGATGCCGAGGAAGTCGAGCGCGGTCGACATGGTGTTCGCCGTGAACTGGCCGCCGCACGCGCCCGCTCCCGGGCACGCGACGCCCTCGAGCTCGTGGAGCTCCTCGCCGCTCAGGCGCCCGACCGCGTGGGCGCCGACCGCCTCGAACACGTCCTGGATCGTGACGTCCCGTCCGCGGAAGCGGCCGGGCGCGATGGAGCCGTTGTAGAGCACGAGGCCGGGCAGGTCGAGCCGGGCGAGCGCCATCACCGCCGCCGGGATCGTCTTGTCGCAGCCCACCAGGCAGACGAGTCCGTCGAGCAGGTGGCCGCGCGCGACGAGCTCGATCGAGTCGGCGATCACCTCGCGCGAGACGAGCGAGGCGCGCATGCCCTCCGTCCCCATCGAGACGCCGTCCGAGACCGAGATCGTGTTGAACTCGACCGGGGTGCCGCCGCGGGCCCGGATGCCCGCCTTGACATGCTGCGCGAGCTCCCGCTGGTTGAAGTTGCAGGGCATCGTCTCGATCCACGTCGTCGCCACGCCGACGAGCGGACGGGCGAGGTCCTCGTCGGAGAAGCCGACGCCTTTGAGCATCGCCCGGGCAGGCGCCCGGTCGGGCCCGTCGGTGAGGGCGGCGCTCCGCCGCTTCGCCGGATCGGAGGGGCGGTCGTACGGCGTCGTCATACGGGCCCCGCGCCTTCCCGCGACACCGCGAGCCAGAGCACGCGGACCTCGGGGAAGCGGTCGGCGAGCTCGGCGGCGACGGCGTCGGCCTCGTCCTCCCGCGCCCAGACGATCACCGTCGGCCCCGAGCCCGAGATCGTCGCGCCGAGGGCGCCCTCGGGAAGCGCGGCCCGGAGGGCCTTCAGGAGCGGCGCGGTCGGCGCGCGGTACGGCTCGTGCAGGCGGTCCGCGAGGGCCGCGGCGAAGAGGCCCGGGGAGCCCGACGCGAGCGCCGCGCCGAGGAGCGCGGCGCGCCCGGCCGTGAAGACGGCGTCGGCGTGAGCGACCTCGGCCGGCAGCACGTCGCGGGCGGCGGCCGTGGCGACCGTCGTCTCGGGGACGAGCGCGACGGGCGCTGCCGGGACAGCGTCGGCGATGCGCTCGATCCGCGTCTCCCACGTCAGGCAGACCCCGCCCGAGAGCGCCGCTGCCAGGTTGTCCGCGTGCCCCTCGAGCTCGACCCCCTCGGCGAGCAGCTCCTGTGGCGCGAGCTCGCGGCCCGCGGAGACGGCGCCGGCGACGAGCCCCAGGGCGATCACGGCGGCGCTCGAGCCGAGCCCCCGCTCGCGGGGGATGCGGTCGGCGAAGTCGAAGCGGAGCCCGTCGGCGGGCGCGAGCCGCTCGAACGCCTGCACGCCGAGGTGCGTCCGGTCGGGCTCGCCGCCGCCGGGCGCCACCTCGAGCTCGTTCCAGAGGTCGAGCGCGACCGCAGCGCAGTCGAACCCGGGACCGAGGTTCGCCGTCGTCGCCGGGGCCCGCACGCGGATCGTCTCCGGGCTCACGCGGCCGCCTCGGCGATCGCGTCGAGCTCGGCGGCGACCGAGACGGGTGCCTCGGCGAGCCGCGCGGCCGCCTCCGGGTCCTTGAGGCCGTGCCCCGTGACGACGCAGACGACGCGGGCGCCCCGCTCCGGCGGGAGCTTGGCGATCGCCGCGACGCCGGCCGCCGAGGCCGGCTCGCAGAAGACGCCTTCGAGCCCGGCGAGCTCGCGCCACGCGGCCAGGATCTCCTCGTCCATCAGCGAGACGACGGCGCCGCCTGAGCGGGCCACCGCCTCCTCGGCCTCCGCTCGGTGCGCAGGCTCGGCGATGCGGATCGCGGTCGCCACCGTCGCCGCGCGCCCGGCCGCCTCGCCCGCCTGGATCCGCGGCACCCCGGCGCCCGCCTCCTCGAAGCCGACGGAGTACGCCCGGGTGTTACCGCCGCCTCCATAGGGGAGCGCGAGCACGTCGGGGGCGGCGCCGAGCTCCTCGACGATCTCGAAGGCGGCCGTCTTCTGCCCCTCGAGCCGGTGCGGGTTGAGCGAGTTGACGAGGGCGTGCGTCCCCCGCCGGGCGAGCTCGCGCGCGGCGGCGAGCGCCTCCTCGAAGGACCCGCGCACCTCGAGCAGCCGGGCGCCCACGGCGCGCGCCTGGGCGACCTTGCCCAGCGCCACGGCGCCTGCCGGCTGGAGGATGACCGCCGGGATCCCGGCACGGGCGGCGTAGGCCGCCGCGGAGGCGGCCGTGTTGCCGGTGGAGGCGCAGACGACGGCCCGCGCGCCCTCCTCGAGCGCCTTCGAGACGGCGACCGTCATGCCACGGTCCTTGAAGCTGCCCGTCGGGTTCGCGCCCTCCCACTTGAGCCAGACCTCGACGCCGATGCGCTCCGAGAGGCGGGGCGCCGGCAGGAGCGGCGTCGCGCCCTCGCCGAGCGACACGATCGGCGTCGCCCCGGTCAGGGGCAGTCGGTCGCGGTAACGCTCGGCGAGCGGGACCATCGCCGCCGACCCTACAGGCGTTACGCCCACCCGAGGCCGGCGACGCCGCGGTCGGAGACGACCGGGAGCGCGGTGGGGCGCTCCCTCGTCTCCGGGAGGTCGGCGATCTCGTCGAGAGCCGAGCGGAGGTCCCGCTCGGCGGCCTCATGCGTGACGACGTGGAGCGTCGCGGCGCCGTTCGACTGCTCCTGGACGAGGCGGGCGACCGAGACGCCGCGGCCGGCCAGCCGCAGGGCCACCTGCGCGAGCACGCCGGCGACGTCGTCGACGCGGATGGAGACGTAGAAGGGGGAGCGCGCCTCGCCGGGCGGCAGCCGCTCGAGCGTGCGCCAGCAGGCGTCGTTCTGGAGGAAGCCCGTGCCCGTCGTGCCGATGACGCTGACCATGTCCGCGACGACGGCCGACGCCGTCTCCATGCCGCCGGCGCCGGGTCCCTCGAGCGTGATCTCGCGGATGGCGTCGCCCTGGAGCATCACCGCGTTGAAGGCACCCTCGACCGCCGCGAGCGGATGGTGGCGGTCGACGAGCGCCGGGCCGACGCGCACGTCCAGCCGCTCGCCCGCGAGCGTCGCCTGGCCGACCAGCCGGACGACCATGTCCATCGAGCGGGCGGCGGCGACGTGCTCGCCCGTCACGCCCTCGATCCCCTCGTAGCCGACGTCGGCGAGCGTGACGCGGGAGCCGAAGGCCATCGTGGCGAGAATCGCCATCTTGGCGGCCGCGTCCGCGCCGCTCACGTCCTCGGTCGGGTCGGCCTCCGCGTAGCCGAGCCGCTGCGCCTCGGCCAGCGCCTCCTCGTACCCGGCGCCGCCCTCCATCTCGGTGAGGATGAAGTTCGTCGTCCCGTTCACGATGCCGACGACGCGGTGGACGTTGGAGACGACGAGCGCCTCGCGCAGCACCTTGATGACGGGGATGGCGGCGCAGACGCTCGCCTCGAAGCGCAGCTGCACGCCCGCCTCGGAAGCGGCCCGGAAGAGCGCCGCACCCTCGCGGGCGACGAGCTGCTTGTTCGCCGAGACGACCGGCTTCCCGGCGCCGAGCAGCTCGCGCACGTAGTTGCCGGTCGGCTCGAGGCCGCCCATCACCTCGGCGACGACCGCGATCGAGGGGTCGTCCCGGATCCGCGCCAAGTCGGTGGTCAGGACGCCCTCGGCGGGGGCGTGCGGGCGCTCCTTCGCCTCGTCGCGGACGAGCGCGCGCACGACCCGGAGCCGGTGCCCCGTGGCGCGCTCGATGTCCTCCGCGTTCTCGGCGAGGAGGCGGTCGACCGCCGAACCGACCGTGCCGTAGCCCAGCAGGGCGACGGGCACGTCAACTGCGGACATGGGCCTCCGTGCCGAGCAGCCCCTCGCGGCCGGCGAGCTCGCGAAGCTCCGCGCCGACGGCCTCGACCGGGTGGCGGGCCGCCATGCGACGCAGTCCCGTGAGGCGCGGCCGGCCGTTCTCCTCCTCGGCGATCAGCTCGCGTGCGAAGGAGCCGTTGCGAATGTCCTCGAGGAGACGCGTCATCGTCGTGCGCACGTGCTCGTCGACGACGACCGGGCCGCGCGTCAGGTCGCCGTACTCGGCCACGTCCGAGATCGAGTGGCGCATGTGCGTGAAGCCGCCCTCGTAGATCAGGTCGACGATCAGCTTCAGCTCGTTGATGCACTCGTAGTAGGCGATCTCCGGCTGGTAGCCGGCGTCGACGAGCGTCTCGTAGCCCGCCTGCATGAGGGCGCAGACGCCTCCGCAGAGCACGGCCTGCTCGCCGAAGAGGTCGCTCTCGGTCTCCTCGGCGAAGGTCGTCGCGAGCATTCCCGCCCGGCCGCATCCGATCGCGGCGCCGTAGGCGAGGGCGAGCTCGAAGGCGCCGCCGCTCGCGTCCTGGGCGACGGCGACGAGCCCGGGGGTGCCCGCGCCCGCCTCGAAGAGCTGGCGGACGCGGTGCCCGGGCCCCTTGGGGGCGACCATGATCACGTCGTGCCCGGGCTCGGGCCGGATCTGTCCGAAGTGGACGTTGAAGCCGTGGGCGAAGAGGACGGCTGCATCCGGCTCGAGGTTCGGGGCGACGTCGCTCTCGTAGACGCCCTTCTGGACGTGGTCGGGGAGGAGGACCGCCACGAGCTGAGCGCCGCGCACCGCCTCGGGGATGGTGCGAGCCGCCAGGCCGGCGTCCTCGGCCGCAGCCCAGGAGGAGCTCTCCTCGCGGAGGCCGACCTCGACGTCGGCGCCGGAGTCGCGCAGGTTGAGCGCGTGGGCGTGGCCCTGGCTGCCGTAGCCGAGGACGGCGACCTTGCCGGAGAGGAGGTCGAGGTTGCCGTCGCGGTACACCGTTGCCATGGGAATCCTTTCGTCCGTGAGCTAGCGGAGAACGTGCTGAGGCCGGGCGTTGCGGGCGGGAGAGGAGGCGCGGGCCAGTCCGATGCGGCCCGTGCGGGCGAGCTCCTTGAGGCCGTGCGGGCGGAGGAGCTCCTCGAAGGACTCGAGCTGGTCGGGCGTCCCCACGACCTCGAAGACCATCTCCTGCGGGCCGAGGTCGGCGACGCGCGCGCCGAACACGTCGGCGAGTGCCATCAGCTCGGCGCGCCGGCTCGGCGCCGCCGCCACCTTCACGAGCGCGAGCTCCCGCTCGACGGCCTCGCCCGCCGCGAGCGTCGAGACGCGCAGGACGTTGACCAGCTTGTGCATCTGCTTCTCGATCTGCTCGAGCTGCTCGGCCGGGCAGGTGACGGTGAGGACGATGCGCGAGACGTCGTGACGCTCCGTCGGCCCGACGGCGAGGCTCTCGATGTTGAAGCCGCGGCGGGCGAACATGTTCGAGATGCGGGCGAGCGCCCCGGGCTTGTTCTCGACGAGGACGGAGACCGTGTGGGTCACGCCTCGACCGCCTCCTCTTCGGGGAACTCGATCACGTCCGTCGCGGCGGCTCCCGCCGGGATCATCGGGAAGCACTTCTCGGCCGGGTCGCAGCGCGCGTCGACGACCGCCGTGCGCCCGCACTCGAGCGCCTCGGCGAGAACGCCCTCGAGGTCGTCCTCGTCCTCGACGGTGAAGCCGGCCGCGCCGTAGGCCTCGGCGAGCTGGGCGTAGTCGGGCACCTGGTGCGTGAGGTGCGTCTGCGAGAAGCGCTCGTCGTAGAACATCTCCTGCCACTGCCGCACCATGCCGAGCCAGCCGTTGTTCACGATCACGACGACGACGGGCAGGCCCTCGAGCACCGACGTCGCGAGCTCCTGCGCGGTCATCTGGAAGCAGCCGTCGCCGTCCACGCAGACGACCGTCGCGTCCGGGCGCGCCGCCTTGGCGCCGATCGCCGCGGGCAGGCCGTAGCCCATCGTCCCGAGTCCGCCCGATGTGAGGAACGTGCGCGGCCGGTCGCAGACGAGGTACTGCATCGCCCACATCTGGTGCTGGCCGACGCCGGTCGTCCACACGACGTCGTCCCGACCGGCGGTGAGATCGCGAAGCGTCTCGACGACCGCCTGGGGCTTCAGCCACTCGCCGTCGCGCGCGTAGCGGTAGGGGAACTGCTCGCGCCACTCGTCGAGCTGGGCCCGCCAGGCAACCGGCCCGGCATGACCGGGGCCGGCGCGGCTCCGCAGCTCCCCGGCGAGCTCGGTGAGGGCGAGCTTGAGCGGTCCTGCGACGGGGATGTCCGCGCGGCGGAGCTTGCCGATCTCGGCCGGGTCGACGTCGAAGTGCACGACCTTCGCGCCGGGCGCGAAGGCCGAGAGCTTCCCCGTGACCCGGTCGTCGAAGCGCGCCCCGACGGCGACGATCAGGTCGGCGCGGTTGAGGCCCCAGTTGGCCCACTTCGACCCGTGCATGCCGGGAGGGCCGTAGCACAGCGCGTGCGAGTCGGGGAACGCGCCCTTCGCCATCAGCGTCGTGATCACGGGGATGCCGCCCGCCTCGGCGAGCTCGAGCAGCTCCTCGCACGCGTCGCCGTTCATCGCACCGCCGCCGACGTAGAGGACCGGCCGCGAGGCGGCGAGCAACGCGCTCGCCGCCTCGGCGACCTGGCGCGGGTGGACACTGGCAGGGGGTCTCCACCCTGGGAGATCGACGCGTGGGGGATACGCGTAGTCGATCTCCGTCTCCTGCACGTCCTTGGCGACGTCCACGAGCACCGGCCCGCAGCGGCCGCTGCGGGCCACGTGGAACGCGGCCTTGAGGACGTGAGGGAGCTCTTCGGCCTCCTGGACGAGCCAGGAGTGCTTGACGACGGGGAGCGTGATGCCGGTGGCGTCCGTCTCCTGGAAGGCGTCGGTGCCGATCAGGCTCGAGCGCACCTGGCCGGTGATGCAGACGAGCGGCGTCGAGTCCATCCACGCGTCCGCGATCGGCGTCACGAGGTTCGTGACGCCCGGCCCGGAGGTCGCGATCGCGACGCCGACCTTGCCGGAGGCGCGCGCGTAGCCCTCCGCCATGTGTCCCGCCCCCTGCTCGTGACGGGCGAGGACGTGCCGGACGGTGGTGCCGCGCGCGAACGCGTCGTAGAGCGGCAGGATCGCGCCGCCCGGGATGCCGAAGGCGACCTCGACGCCTTCGGCCTCGAGCGAGCGCAGGATCGCGTCGGAGCCGAGCATCCTCGTGCTCATGGGCCAGCCTCTTGCCTGCGAGCGTGTGGAGCGTGTGCGGGGGAACCGGGAGGTTCCCTCACTGCATCGAAGAAGGGGGCACGTGGGGGAAACATGGCTTCCCCCACGGGAGCGAGCCGAAGGCGAGCGACGTTCACGCGGCCACCCCCGCGAACTCGGTGTCCAGCCTCGCCGACGGGAGCGAGGCGAGCAGCGTGTCCATGAACTCCCGCGTCGTGGCGCCGGCGCCCGACGAGACGAGGTCGGGAGTGCGGACGCCGTTTCCGAGCGTCTCGACGACAGCCCGCTCGAGCGTCCGCGCGGCGCTTCGCTCGCCGAGGCCCTCGCCGAGCATGAGCGCCGCGGCGAGCAGCATCGCGCTCGGGTTGGCCACGCCCTGGCCGGCGAGCTGCGGGGCCGAGCCGTGGGTCGGTCCGAAGACGCCCTTCCCGTCGGCGCCGAGGCGACCCGAGGCGACCATGCGCGTTCCGTCGTGCGCGTACGCCGCCGTCGTCGCCAGCGCCTCGCCGAAGGCCTGCTCGGCGACGACGGCGTCGAAGCCCGCGGGGTCGCGGAGGAGGCCGGCGACGGCCGCCTCGAAGTCCCGGCGCTCGACGAGCACGCCTTCGCAGCGCTCCGCGGAGGAAGCGAGCGCGGCGTGCCAGCGCGGTGTACCGCCGACGGAGGTCAGGCGGGCACGCCTGCTGAGCGCGAGCCGGAACGCGCGGTCGACCGCCAGCTCCGTCGCATCGTCCCCGAGTGGGCTCACGACCGCCAGCTCGCTGCCCCGCGCGCAGACACGCGTGATGCGCCAGCGTAGGTCGAGCTCCGCCTTGACGCCCTCGAGCGCCGGCTCGCGGGTCGAGGCCACCAGCACCGCGTCCGCGGCGAGGCAGGCGGCCCGCGTGGCGGGCGGGAGGGGATGCCCGAAGCGGCGGACCGCGTCGCCGCCGAAGGGGACGTGCAGCTCCTCGACGGCGAAGCCGTGCATGCGCGAGACCTCGGCCAGGGCCCGGCTCGCCTCCGCCGTCATCTCGGGGCCGATCCCGTCGCCCGAGAGGCAGGCGACCGCGTAGCGCTTCTTGCGGAGCGGGCTCATGCGGCCACCTCCTCGAAGACGTCCGCCAGGGTGACGTGCTTGCGCGAGTCGGCGAGCCGCTTGAAGCGCGCGAAGGCCTCGTTCAGGGCCGCGCCCTCGAGCGCGATGCCGGCGTCGGCGCAGGCCCGCGCGAACGCGTGGCGGCCGGAGTGCTTGCCGAGCGGCAGCGTCATCACGAGGCCGAGCTCGGCCGGGTCCATGATCTGGTACGTCGCCGCGTCCTTGAGCATCCCGTCCTGGTGGATGCCGGCCTCGTGGGCGAACGCGTTCGCCCCCACGATCGCCTTGTTGCGCTGCAGGCGGTAGCCCGTGAGCTCGGAGACGAGCCGCGAGGCCCTGCCGATCTCGGCCACGACCGCGCCGGTCGGGCAGTCGAACGCGTCGCCGCGGACGCGCAGGGCCATGACGACCTCCTCGAGCGCGGCGTTGCCCGCGCGCTCGCCGAGGCCGTTCACGGTGCACTCGACCTGCGTCGCGCCGGCCTGGACGCCCGCGAGCGAGTTCGCGACCGCGAGGCCGAGGTCGTCGTGACAGTGCACCGAGAGCGCGACGCCCAGGAGCTCGGGGCAGAGCCGCTGCACCTCGCGGAGGAAGTCCGCGTACTCGTCCGGCAGGCAGTAGCCGACCGTGTCGGGGAGGTTGATCGTCGTCGCGCCGGCGCGAACGGCTTCGCGGCAGACCTCCGCCACGAACGCGGGCTCGGAGCGGGTCGCGTCCTCGCAGGAGAACTCGACCTCGTCGGCCCGCTGCCTCGCGTAGCCGACCGCCCAGCGCGCCTGCCCGACGACTTCCTGC
>JAICGP010000015.1 GCA_025923055.1 Thermoleophilia bacterium | reverse complement strand
CGCGGGCATCAAGAACGTCAACGTCGTCCGCGCCACGCCTGCCTCGTACTGCATCCAGAGCATCGTCGGCCAGGCCACGTACAACAAGGCCGGCCCGGCGGCAGACATCAGCTCCGGCGCCTGCTAGACAGGCCCGGGACGGTTCGCGAAAGGGCGCGGGAGACCGCGCCCTTTCTGCTTAAGCGGCCGTTCGCAGGTGCCGATACGGAACGTGGAATGCGGCAGCAGCTTCGACTCCGCGTGCTCCTCCCCCTCGCCGTCCTCGGCCTGCTCGGGGCCGGCTTCGGCGCCTACGCCTTCGGGCAGGCGCCCGAGCCCGAGGCGGGCGCAGTGCCACCGACGACGACCGCCCCGGCGGGAGCCAGCGGCTCGTCCGGCACGGTCGCGCCGGCCGCGTGGGCAAAGGCGGCGAACGCCGTCTGCCGGAAGGCCGAGAAGGCGTACGCGGAGGTCGTGCGGCCGACGCGCGTCGCCCAGTTCGAGCCGTTCCTGGCCAAGGTGGTCGAGGTCTCGCAGTGGGCCGACCCGGCTCTCGCGGAGCTCGGCCGGCCGCGGGGTGGTGGGGGCGCCGCGAAGGCGCTCGCGCAGAACTCCGCGGAGCGAGCGCGGCTCGCGGGCCGCGCGCTCGCCGCCGTCCAGAGGGGCGACGGGGCGAAGTTCCGCCGCTCGCTCGCCCGCCTCGCGACGGCCGACGAAGAGCGGGCCGCCCTCATGCGCCGCCTCGGCGCCATGACGTGCGCCGAGGCCGCCAGGATTCCGGCGGCGCCGGCACGCCCGGCCGCGGGCGACTCCCCGGCGAAGGCCTCCGAGGCGGCGGTCCGGCGCGAGCTTCTCGAGCATCCCGCAGTCGTCGTGGTCTTCCACACGCCCCGGGCAGGCCTCGACGGAACGACGGTGCTGGAGGCGCGCTCCGCGGCGCTCGAGGTCGGCGCCGGCTTCCTGGCGGTCGACGCGGGCGAGGAGAAGGAGGTCTCGAAGCTCGCCGAGGCGTACGAGGTGACCGAGGCGCCGGCCGTGCTCGTCCTCGTCCCCGGCCCCAGCGTCGCGGCGCGCTTCGACCGCTTCGCCGACCGCGAGACGATCGCCCAGGCCGTTCAGAACGCCGTCCGATGAGCGGGGCCGCCCGACCGGCGGAGCCGCAGGAGCTGGCGCTCCGCTCGGCCCGCAAGGAGAACCGCGAGATCGTCCGCATGCGCTACGTCGAGGACGACGGCGGCTACCTCGTCGAGTGCGAGGTCTATCCGATCGGCGGCCTCCGCGTGGAGCCGCTGCGCCCGGGCCCCTACCGCTTCGCGACCCGGGACGAGGCGGACACGTTCATCCGCGAGACGGTCACCATCCTCGAGTACCTGGGCTGCGACGTGACCTAGCGGGACATGCCGGGGCCTGACCCCGGCATGTCTCCACCCGCCACCTGCCCGCATGTCCCGGGCGGACACGGCGGGGTCAGACCCCGACGTGTCACGAGAGGCCGACGCCGGCGTCAAGGTTCTCGGGAAAAGCCTCCTCGGCTCGGAAGGGAGGTCTACGCTCGTTGCATGCCTCGCCCGCCGCGCATCAGGGTCCCGAACGGGATCTACCACGTCACGTCGCGGGGGAACCGCCGGCAGCCGATCTTCCTCGACGACCGCGACCGCCGGCTCTTCCTCGAGCTGCTCGCGGTACTCGGCGTGCACCGCCGCTGGAGGTTCCTCGGCTACTGCCTGATGCCGAACCACTATCACCTCGTCCTGCGGACGCCGAACGCGGACCTCTCGGCCGGCATGCACTGGCTGAACGGCGGCTACGCGCAGTCCTTCAACTTCTTCCACGGTCTCGATGGCCACGTCTTCCAGGGACGGTTCCACGCTCGGCTCGTCGAGAGCGATCCGCATCTCGCCGAGCTCGCGCGCTACCTGGCCCTGAACCCAGTGAAGGCAGGACTCGTGGAGACCGCCAGGCAGTGGCGCTGGGGCAGCTACCCCGCGATCGCTGCCGGACGGCCCTCACCGAGGTTCGTCGCCGTGGACGCGCTCCTCGGGCTCTTCGGGCCCGACCCTGCGCGCGCCCGCACGTCGCTCGTCGACTTCGTCGAGGGCAGCCGCGGAATGGCCGCCGAGGGCATGGCCGCATGAGGCACGACGGGGCCTGACCCGGGCATGGCTGGCGGGGACTAGGCCGAGCTAGACGAGGACGCGGGCGAGCTCGTCGAGCGACGTGAGGCCCGACGTGACCTTGGCCAGGCCGTCGTCCCAGAGGGTCTTCATGCCCATGTCGAGGGCGGCGCGCTCGAGGTCCTCGCGGCTCGCGTGCTGCGCCGCGAGGCGGCCGAGATCCTCGCTCATGACCATGAGCTGGTAGACGCCGATCCGCCCCTTGTAGCCGGTCTGGTTGCAGCGTGGGCAGCCGCGCTTGCGGTAGAGCGCGACGCCGTCCGCGGCGGCCGCCTGCTCGGGCGAGAAGCGCGCCTCGAGCATCTCGTCGGTCGTCGCCATGTACATCTCGCAGCAGTGGGTGCAGAGCTTTCGCGCGAGCCGCTGCGCGAGCACGGCGGTCACGGCCGAGCCGGTCAGGAACGGCTCCACGCCCATCTCGTTCAGGCGCGTGAGCGCGCTCGGCGCGTCGTTCGTGTGCAGCGTCGAGAGGACGAAGTGGCCGGTGAGCGCCGCCTCGATCGCCATCTTCGCCGTCTCGGCGTCGCGGATCTCCCCGACCATGACGATGTCGGGGTCGGAGCGCAGGATCGAGCGCAGCGCCGCCGAGAACGTCAGGCCCGCCCTCGGGTTGACCTGCACCTGGTTGAGGCCGGCGAGCCGGTACTCGACCGGGTCCTCGACGGTGATCACGTTGACCTCGGGCCGGTTGATCTCGTTGAGCGAGGCGTAGAGCGTCGTCGACTTACCGGAGCCGGTCGGCCCCGTCACGAGCAGCGCACCCGTGGGCTTCCGGATGATCTCCTCGAAGGCGTCGCGCATCTCGTCCGAGAGGCCGAGCTCGGAAAGCGTCGGCGGCCGCTTGGACTTGTCCAGGAGGCGCATGACGACGCCCTCGCCCTCCACGGTCGGCAGCACCGCGACGCGGATGTCGAGGAGCCGCCCCGCCGCCTTGGCGTTGAGCGAGATGCGCCCGTCCTGCGGCTTGCGCCGCTCGGCGATGTCGAGCTTGGCCAGGACTTTCAGGCGCGTGGTGACGCCCGGCGCGAGCCGCTTCGGGATGCGCTGCACCTCGTGGAGGACGCCGTCGACGCGCAGCCGCACCACGAGCGCGTCGTCCTGCGGGTCGAAGTGCAGGTCGCTGGCCCCGTCCTCGGCGGCCTGGAGGATGATCGAGTTGACGAGACGGACGAGCGGGGCGTCGGAGACGCCGTCCTCGGCCTCGAGGTCGTCGCCCGCCTCCTCCTCCTCGAGGTCGAACTCCTCCTCGACGAGCGCGGCCCGCTCCCACGCCTCGCTCGCCCGCTGGAGGCGTCGGAGCTCGAGGTCCACGTCCTCGCGAGGGGCGACGTGGACGTCGAGCGTGTGCCGCGTGGCCAGGCGCAGCTCGTCGATCGCCTGCACGTTCGTCGGATCGGCGACCGCGATCTTGAGGCGCTCGCCCTCGACCTTGAAGGGCAGGGCGCCCGCCCGCTCGAGGACGTGGATCGGGATCGACTCGGCCGCCGCCTTCTCGACGCCGCTCGAGGCGAGGTCGACGTACGGCAGGTGGAGGCGCTCGGCGAGCTCGCGCGCCTCGTCGCCCGGCGAGCGGGTCGGCGTCCGGAGGCCCGGCACCTCGAGCTCCGCCGAGGGCGCGTTGAGGCGCTCGTCCATGATCGCCGCCGAGAGCGAGCCGGTCCCGGCCCGCGAGCGCGCGCTCGCGAGCCGGTCGAGCGGGATCAGGTTCGTCGTCTCGATCAGGTCGGCGACGAGCTCGGTGACCGCGTTCGGCGAGATGCCCGCGCCCTGCGGGTACTCGGGCTCGGCCCCGCGCTCGGCCGGGC
This sequence comes from Thermoleophilia bacterium, assembly GCA_025923055.1. Classification (GTDB taxonomy): domain Bacteria; phylum Actinomycetota; class Thermoleophilia; order Gaiellales; family Gaiellaceae; genus JAIBJN01. The sequence continues at coordinate 18,383 of JAICGP010000015.1, read as the reverse complement.
CGTCGCCTTCGCCGGCGCCGGCGCGCCGAAGCGGCTGCAGATCGTCGAATTCCACCTGAACGGGTTATCGGCCTCGCGGCCGACATCCCTGAGACGTGGGATCTAGAAGGCGCCCAGGTAGGCGCCGAGCAGCCGGTCGCCGACGAAGAGCGCGACGACGGCGCCGAGGGCGAGGAAGGGCCCGAAGGGGATGCCCATCTTCCGGGCGGCGGCGCCGTGGCGGGCCAGGAGCACGAACGCGGGCACCAGCGCCGCGACCATGCCGACCATGAGCGCGACGACGACCCCCTTGCCGAGCATGGCGCCGAGGAGCAGGCAGAGCTTCACGTCTCCCATCCCCATGCCCTTGGGGTACGTGAGGAGCGCGACGAAGAGGAAGAGCGAGGCCCCGAGCGCGGCGAGGACGAACTCGGGCGCGCGGTCGGGATGGAGCGCGATCTGGGCCGCGAGCACCGCCGCCGCCGTGGGCAGCACGATCTTGTCCGGAAGGATGCGCCGCTCGACGTCGATCGCCGAGAGGACGACGAGCGCCGAGACGAAGACGGACGCCACGACGGCGTCCGCGGTGGGGCCGAACGCGAGGAAGCAGGCGGCGACGAGCAGCGCCGTGCCGACCTCGACCGCGAGGTAGCGCGCCCCGATCCGCGCGCCGCAGTGCCGGCAGCGGCCCCGGAGGAGCAGGAACGAGACCACCGGGACGTTGTCGCGCCACGCGATCTTCGTCCCGCAGGAGCCGCACGACGAGGGCGGCGAGACGAGCGAGCGCCCCTCCGGCAGACGGGCGGCGACGACGTTCAGGAAGCTCCCGAGTGCGAGCGCGGGCGGCAGGGCGGCGACGGCGAGGGCGACGTTCATCCCCTCGACTATCGGCGCGAGGGGCTAGCCGCTGTAGAGCTGCGGCGGGTTCGGCTGCGCATAGACGGCCGGGTTGCCCGGCATGCCGACCGGCACCGTCGTGATCGTCGGGAACTGGTCGTTCTGGACGTTGTTGTCGAAGATCATCGTCGAGCCGACGATCGGCCCGTCGGAGCGAGCGTTGTTCGCGAAGCGAACGGCGTGCTGCGAGAAGAGGCCGCCCTGGAACTGGGCGTTGTTGTCCATCAGGATCCCGTTGCCCGTGCCGGCCAGCCCGCCGCTCGAGCCGGTCACGAAGGTGAGCATCTCGGTGTTCGGGTTCCACGCCGAGAAGTCGCAGATCGATCCAGCGATCCCGCCGCAGAGCATCGTGTTGTTGTCCATCATGAGGGTGCCCGAGAGGTAGATCGTCGCCTGGCCGTTGTACGAGTTGAGCAGGCCGTTGGTGACCTTGAGGCTGCCGTCGATGAACATCGTCCCGTACACGGTGAGCACCCGCGTGGTCGCGTTCCAGGACAGCTCCCCGCTCGGGCTGCTCGCCGGCCCGACGCGGCAGGTGTACGACGACGCGGCCGTCAGCTCGAAGACGGGCACGCTGTTGTTCCGGACGCCGTCGTTGTCCCACGTGGGCGGGGTTCCCGTGCGGGCGCCGTTCGCGCTCGAGCAGTCGAGCGCGGGCCCCGGGATCGAGTTCGAATACCAGGCGGATACATCGGCCGAGGGCGCCGCGATCACCGGGACCGAGCTGTTGACGCCCACGACGTAGTCGGGCCCGTTCATCTTCGAGTAGATCCGGCGCGCGTCCTGGTTGCCGCTGCAGGGCGTCCCCCACGCACCGCCGCCGTAGCGGCAGCTGCCGCCGACGTACGTCTCGACGCGCGTGCTCATGCTCGTCGAGGCGCCGACCTTCGCGTTGTTCGAGAGGTCGAGGTTCCCCTTGACGAGCAGCGAGGTCTGGGTGATGTGGACGTTGTTCAGGAGGCAGAGGTTGCCCTCGACGTAGAGGCGCGACGAGCCGGACACGTTCTGGGCCACGGTCATGTCGCACGGCTGGCCCGTGCTCGTCGCGTAGATGTAGTTCCAGGCCGGGTTGTTGAGCGGCTGGGTCAGGGTCGGCGTCACCGGGACCTTCGCCGTCAGCGTTCGCGTGACGTCGCTGGCCGCCTGGCCGGTCGGGTTGTCGATCCGGCCGACCGAGGTGAGCGACCAGGTCTGCGTCAACTGGTCGAGCGTGCCCGACCACGTGACGGTGCCGCCGTCGTACTCGCTCGTCGTCTCCGGGAGGAGGTCCGGCATGAGCGCGTTGTTCGTCGGCTTCGAGAGAACCGACATCATCTCGTCGATTCCGGCCTCGGCGAGGTCGTACGCGCTCGCGTTGCGGACGGAGTACTCGACGCTGCGGGCGTTGGTGCTGGAGTAGTAGACGAGCGTCGCGCCTGTCAGCGAGAGCATGCCGAGGATGCCCACCGCCATGATGAGGGTCATCCCTTCCTGCCGTCTCAGCAGCCGCCGCAAGCTCATCCGTTTCCGTCCTGCCCTAGGGGTCGACGCGAAGCGTGTTCCGTAGGACGATGTCGTCAACGAGCCGCCAGGTCTTCCATCCCTCGTTCGGGTTGACGTTCACCTGGAAGTCGACGTGGAGGAGGGCGCGGCTCGACGACGACTCCGCCGTGTAGGTGAACGCCTCGTCCTCGACGAGGTAGTCGGCGATCGGAAGCGGGGTGCCGCTCTCGACGCGCTGCAGCTCCCAGCGGCTCGTCCCCTTGGCCGCGAGCTGGTAGTCGACCGTGATCGCCGTTCCGTTCGCGCTCGGGCAGTGGGACGGGAGCGCGACCCGGATCGCCGCGACGGGCGTGGCGGTGAGCGGCGTGCCGTCGAGCTTCGTGATCCCGCTCGAGCAGTGGAGCTCCCGGCGCATGCGGTCGAGCGCCAGTCGCGCGTTCTGCTGCGCCTCGAAGCGGCGGTTCGCGTCGAGCTCGGCCCGCGAGCCGGAGACGAAGAGCGTCGTCAGCGCGGTGACGACGGTGAGGAAGATCGCCAGGACGGCGATCAGCTCGATCATGGTGTAGCCGGCCTGCTGCGAGGCCGGGAACCGCAGCCGTCCGACGAACCGTGCCGCCCGCATCAGCCCTGCTTGCGGAGAACCTCCGCGAGGGCGCGACGGGCGACCGCCTGGCTGCGTGCGCCGAAGCCGAAGCGCCGCTCCAGGCTGCGGTCGACGCGGATGAGGATCCTCAGCGCCCGGTCGCCGTCCCGCCAGCCGAAGCGCGCGCCGGTGACGATCCAGTTGTGCTGGTAGAGCCAGAAGTCGACCGTCCTCGGACGTGGCTTCGCGGTGCCGGCGAGGCGGCGCTCGAGCAGGCGGGCGCGCTCGGGCAGCGGCAGCTCGTCGGCGGGCTCGCGGGGAGCTCCGGCGACCTCGAAGTCGGGCGAGCGGTAGGCCTCGTCGTCGACCGCCGGCGCCGGCGCCGGCGTCGTGGCCGCGGGAGCGGGCTCGGTCGCGGTGGTCGTCGGAGGCGGCGCAGGTGCGGTCGCCACGGACGCCGTCTCCGCGGGAGCGGTCTCGGCGGCCTCGGCCGTCTCGGCGGCGGCACGCTGCGCGCGACGCCAGTCCTTGACGAGGACGACCGGCGTGCCCTTCGGGCGCGAGGCGTTCTCGGGGAGGCCGCGCTCGGGATAGTCGGGATTCCGCTCCAGGCGGAGGACGACCATGGGCGTGCCGTTGTCGACGACCTTCGTCCCGGGGGCGGGGTTCTGGACGACGACGGTGTTCGCTGCGTAGCCCTCGACGGAGCCGTCCACACGCCAGCCGAAGCCGGCGTCCTGGAGAATGCCCTTCGCGAAGACGTAGGTCTGGCGGCGGACGTCGGGGACGACGAGCGTCTTCGGCCTCTCCGCCTTCGCACCCGCCTGGGCGGGGCTCTCCTCGAGCCCGTCGTTCCCGGCTGCGAAGGTGAGGCTCGCCGCGGCGAGCAGCCAGATCACGACGAGAGCCGCGAGCCTGGGCAGAAGCATGGTCAGTCGGGCCGCCATGCCTCCTCCATCGGCATCGGAGCCGCAAAGGTCAAGCCTGCCCCTAGCCCAGGGAGAAGCGGATGACGCGCTTCCGCACGACGCGGAAGACCGGGCCGTCGGACGGGGCGGCGCGGAGCGGCTTCGGCCTCGCGCTCGGCTTCGGCCGCTCGCGCTGTGGCGTGGGCGCGTCCTGCCAGCTGAACGCGCGACCCGCGAACGCGCGGAACCACGGCTCCTCCTGGGGGTAGGTGAGAGCCGGGTCGAAGGCGAGGTGGAGATGCGGCCCGGTCGAGTTGCCCGTCGAGCCGACCAGCCCGACGGGCGCGCCGGCGACGAGCGCCGCACCCGGCTCCACATGGGGCTCGAGGTAGGAGAGGTGGCAGTACGTGAAGACCGCGCCCGTCTCGAGGAGGAGGGTCAGCCCGATGCCGCAGCGGCCGGTGTCGTTCGGGTACGTGTCGATCACGGTCGCGTCGGCGAGGGCGTAGAGCGGCGAGCCCTCGGGCGCGGCGATGTCGGCCGCGGGGTAGTCGTGGTGGTCGTGGGCGACCGAGACGAGCTCGGGCCCGCCTCCGACGGGAAAGACGTAGCCGTCGATCGCGCCGGGCGCCGCGGCGACCGCGGTTCCGGGGGAGGCGAGGGCGGCGCCGGCGCGCTCCTCCTCGAGCTCCTCCACGCGGGCGACCGTCCGGGCGAAGCGGGCGCCGAGACGCTCGCGCCTCACCGCGAGGCTCGTCTCGAACGCGTCCAGCTCCTCGAGCCGCGCCTGCACCTTCCGGAACTCGGCGTCGCTCAGGCCGGGGTTCCCGGCGCGGCGCTCGAGCGGGAGCCGGGACTCGCCGGAGCGCGACGCGCGCCGCTCGAAGCGGGCGAGCTTCTTCCGCGCGTCCGCCAGCTCGCGGCGTGCCTTCGCGAGGCGCCGCTCGAGGTCGGCGACGTCGTAGACGAGCTGGCCCGCGCCGGGAGCGAGCGGATCGTCGCCGAAGAGCGCGGCGAGCTCGAGCACGTCGTCCACGTACCACTGCGCGTGGTTGTAGGCGAAGATGGCGCGCTCGAGGTCCTCGTGGGCGCCGGCGGCGGCAAGGTAGCGCGCCGCCGAGAAGACGGCGTCCTCGGGATCCCACGGGTCGGCGATGCCGTCGCCGTCGGCGTCCATGCCCCAGCGCATCCAGCTCGAGGGGATGAACTGCATCCAGCCGAGCGCGCCCGCCGAGCTGGGGCCCATGTTCTGGCCGAAGTTCGACTCGATCTTGTTGATCGCCGCGAGCACCTGCCACGGCACGCCATAGCCGCGCCCGGCGCTCTGCCAGAGCCCGAGGAGCTCCTCGTAGGAGCGCTGGGCGGGTCGCGCTGGAGGCGTCGAGAGGTTGAAGGGGACGGTGATCGAGCCGCTCGCGTTCGGCTCCGTGTAGCTCGGCAGGGAGCCCTGGGCAGGCGCCGTCGCCGGCAGGAGCGCCGCCGCGAGCACGGCCACGATGCCCGGGAGAAGCCGCCTCATCCGTCGGAGCCGGCGAGCCGCAGGCCCGGCAAGGGCTCTTCGTCGGGCTCCGGCTCGGCCGGAGCTTCCTCCTCGGCGAGGCTGGTGAAGTCGACGGCGACCGTCTTTCCCTCGTCCGCGACGCGCTTGCGGCGCAGCGCCTGCTCGACCGCGATCTCGAAGTCGTGCCGGTTCGTCGCCGCCGCGGCGGCCACGTCGAGCTCGACGACGCCCTCGACGACGAGCTGGACGAGGTGCTGCGAGAAGCTCTGCATGTGGTGGTAGCCGCCGTCCTCGATCGCCTCCGTGATGCCGTGCGTCTTCTCGGGCTCGCGGATGAGGTCGGCGATCCGCGCGGTGACCACCATCACCTCGACGGCCGCGACGCGCCCGCCGTCGGCGCGCGGCAGGAGGCGCTGGCTGACGACGCCGCGGAGGACGCCGGCCAGGATCTCCCGAACCATCATCTGCTTCTGCGGCGGGAAGAACTCGATCAGGCGTCCGATCGTCTCGGCTGCGTCGAGCGTGTGCAGCGTCGAGAAGACCAGGTGCCCCGATTCGGCCGCCTGGAGCGCCGTCTGGGCCGTCTCCTCGTCGCGCAGCTCGCCGATCAGAATGACGTCGGGGTCCTGGCGCAGCACGCGGCGGAGAGCCTGCTTGAAGGACTCGGTGTCGAGCCCGACCTCGCGCTGGTTGACGATCGAGCCCCAGTCGTCGTGGATGAACTCGATCGGGTCCTCGATCGTGACGATGTGCTGCTTGCGGTTGCGGTTGATCCAGTTGAGCATCGCTGCGAGCGTCGTCGACTTCCCCGAGCCGGTCGCCCCGGTGACGAGCACGAGGCCGCGGTGCTCCTCGGCGAGCTTCCCGACGCCCGCAGGCAACCCCAGCTTCTCGTAGCTCGGGATCTCCTTGGGGACGAAGCGGAAGGCGAACGAGATCGAGCCGCGCTGGCGGAAGCCGTTCACCCGGAAGCGGCCGATCCCCTCGGCGAGGTAGGACGTGTCGAGATCGCCGGTCTCGTAGAAGCCCTCGCGCTTCGCCGGCGAGCGGTCGGTGACGAGGAGCAGGACGGTCTCGAGGTCGGAGTCCGTCAGCAGACGCTGCTCGACCGGCCGTAGGTCGCCGTCCACGCGGACCATGGCCGGAGAGCTCACCTTGAGGTGAAGGTCGCTCCCTCCTGCGTCGATGACGCGTGCCAGCAGCTCGTCGAGGTTCATGACGCCGACTGCGGCTATCGGCGGGGCCTCCGAGCGCCCTTTAGCTCGAATGAGGGATGACGGCGCTCGGCTACACTTTGCGCCGCGGGGGAGTTCCCGAGCGGCCAAAGGGGACGGGCTGTAAACCCGTTGGCTCAGCCTTCGTAGGTTCGAATCCTACCTCCCCCATTTCACCCGCCCGGCGCCCCCCAAAAGGGCACCGGCGGCCGCGATGCCGGCCGGCGAATCCCGTTCAGGGCTCCGTGTGCACGATCACGTCCGCGATCGCCGGATGGTCGCGACGGATGCGCTCCTCGATCTCCGACGCGCGCGCGTGGGCGTCCGCGAGCGCGCGCTGCGGCTCCATCGCGAGGGTGAGGAAGGCGACGACGCCCCGCTCCGTCGCGAGGAAGCGGAGCTCACGGGGGTCGGCCCCGGTCGCCTCGCGCACGATGCGGCGGACGGCGGTCGACTCGGCCTCGAGGTCGCGCGGCGGGACGGAGCGCACCGCGGCGGGCTCGGCGAGCGGCTCCAGGTGCGTCTGCACCGCGTCGACCCCGGGGACGGCCGCGCGGATCTCGCGCTCGACGCGCGTGGCGACCGCGTGGGCCTCCGCGAGCGTCAGCGAGCCCGGGAGCTTGAGGTGCAGCGAGATCTCGGTGCGGTCGCCGACCTCGAGCACCGCCACGTTGTGGACCTCGCGCACGCGCGGGACCCCGAGGGCCGCCGCGAGCGCCTGCTCGCGCGGGCCCGCCTCGGCCCGGTCCGGCTCGACGTGCACCACGACGTCCGACTCCGGCACCGCCCGCTCGACCGCCTCCTCGACCGCGTCGGCGGCGGCGTGCGCCTGCCCGACGGCGGTGCCCGGGGAGACGCCGATGACGACGTCGGCGAAGTACCTCCCTGCCGCCCGGCGCATGCGGAGACGGTGGAGCGCGACGCCGGGGCCGAGCGCCTCGATGGCCCGCTGCGCGGCGGCCGACTCGGCCACGGGCGAGCGGTCCATGAGGACGTCGGTGTTCTGGCGGATCAGCCGGCCGGCGGCGGCGAGGACGAGCATCGCGACGAAGAGAGCGGCTGCGGCGTCGCCCTCCGGATGGCCGGCCCGCGCCGCGAGGAGCCCGACGAGGACGGCGCTCGACCCGGCCAGGTCGCTGCCGAAATGCAGCGCGCTCGCGCCGAAGGCAGCGCTCCGGTAGCGCCGAGAGGCGCGCAGCGAGACGACCGTGCGGCTCGCGTCGATCGCGATCACCAGGCCGATGACGAGGAGCGCGTACCAGGTGACGTCGACCTCGCCCGTGCCCTGCGCGAGCCGCCGGATCGCCGTGTAGGCGATCCCGAGCGAGACGACGACGAGGAACGACGCCTCGGCGAGCGCCGCGAGGTGCTCGGCCTTGCCGTGCCCGTACGGGTGCCCCGGATCGGCCGGCCGGCCGGCGACCCCGACCGCGAAGAACGTCAGCAGCGCGGCGACGAGGTCGGTCCCCGAGTGCGCCGCCTCCGAGATGAAGCCGAGGCTTCCGGTCGCGAGGCCGACCGCGAGCTTGACCGCGATCAGCACGACCGCCGCCCCGACGGAGACAAGGGCGATCCGACGCTGCGGGCTCACCGCTAAAGGCTAACCTTGGTTGCGGGTGACGAAGCCACCGAAGACCGGCGAGAGCTTCCAGGTCGACTGCCCGCACTGCGGCAGGTCGTTCGAGGCCGACATGCTGGGCGGCTCGTCCGAGCGCAACCGCGGCTTCAAGTGCCCCCACTGCCGCCTCTTCGTCGCGTTCGCCGCGGTTGCAGAGCAGGACCGCGTCGAGCCGGCCGAGTAGCCGCGCACGCGTCTATCTATTCAGGGGCACCCCGTCCCACCACCCGCCTTCGAGCGTAACGGTGGAAAGCGCGCCCGTGGCGCGCGCTTCGTGCCGGAAGCGTCGAGATCGTGGCGCTAACGGTCGCGGCCCCTGCGCCGATAGAGACAGCGTGTCCGTAGCGGCCCGCACCGCCGACCGGATGCAGGCGCGCCGAGCGGCTCTCGCGCGCGGCCGGCTCGGCGTCACTTCCGCAATCGCCGCCCTCGTCGCGACGAGCTTCGGCGTGCGAACCGCGCTCGCCTGGCTGCGCGACACACCGACGTTCTTCGCCGACGAGTACATCTACGCGGAGCTCGCCCGCTCGCTCGCCGAGAGCGGCCGGCCGCTGATTCGCGGCGCCTCGGCCAGCTTCCCGGCGCTCCTCCAGCCGCTGCTGACGGCGCCTGCGTGGCTCGTCGACGACGTCGAGGTCTCGTTCCGCCTCGTCCAGGGCCTGGGGGCGCTCCTCATGTCGCTCGCCGCCATCCCGGTCTTCCTGCTCGCGCGGCGCCTCGGGCTCACGGCGCGGACAGGGCTCGCGCTCGCGGCGCTCGCCCTCCTCGTCCCCGATGCGATCTACAGCGGGTTCGTCCTCTCGGAGCCCATCGCGTACCCGCTCACGCTCGCGGCCGTCCTGGCGGGCCTCGGCGCGCTCGTCCGCCCGGGGCCGCGTGCCCAGCTCGCCTTCCTCGCCCTCGCCGGCGTGGCGACGCTCGCGCGCGCGCAGTTCGCCGTGCTGCCGCTCTGCCTCCTCGGTGCGTGCGTCCTCATGGGCCTTCGCGAGCGCCGCCTGCGCGCGGCGCTCCGCGAGCAGGTGCTCGTGCTCGCGGTCGTCGTCGTGCCCATCGTGGGGCTCCTCGCCCTCGGCCCGGCCACCGCGCTCGGCTTCTACGAGGACGTGCTCGAGGTCGAGCTCGCCTCTCCCGCACTGGCGAAGTGGGCCGGCGCAGACCTCATGCTGCTGGCCTATGCCTCGGGCGTGGTGCTCGCGCCCGGCGCGCTCCTCGGGCTCTGGCTCGCCGTGGGCCGTCCGCGCTCGCGTCAGGAGCTCGCCTTCGGCGGGCTCGCGACCGTCCTCGCCGCCGCGCTCGTCCTGGAGGCGGCCGTGTGGGGGATCGACGGCTCCCGCATCCAGGAGCGCTACTTCTTCTATGCCGTCCCACTCGTGGGCATCGCCTTCGCGCTCTACGCCTCACGCGGTTGGCCGCACCGCCTCGCCCACGCCGGGCTCGCCGCCGGGCTCGTCGCCGTCGCCGCCCGCGTCCCGCTCTCCGGCTTCGCCGCCTCCGACGGAAAGACGAACGCGCCGACGCTCTTCGCCGCGGCGCGCCTCGAGCAGCTCCTCGGCGACGTCGGGCTCGCCTCCCTCGTCGTCTCGCTCGCCGTCGCGTTGCTCCTCGGTGCGGTCGTCGCGGCCACGCGACGGCCCGCGTCCGCGGGAGCCGTCGCCCTCGGCCTCGCGCTCGCCGCCTCGGCGACCGCCTCGGCGGCCGCCGTCTCCTTCGGTCTCGCGAACGCCGCCCGGACGGCGGGCAACGTCCTCCCCGCGGACCCGTCCTTCGTCGACCGCTCGGGCGTCACGGGGGCAGCCATGCTCCAGACGGGCTCGAGCCAGCGCGGCTACGCCTCCGCCTACCTCTTCTGGAACCGGTCGGTGGACGACGTCTACCTCTTGCCGGGCGCGGAGCCGCCCGACTCGTTCGCCGTCACGCGCCTCACGATCGCGCCGGACGGGAGGCTCCTCGCCGCCGGCGAGCCCGTGACCCGCCCGCTCCTCGTGGACGGCTTCAGCGACACGCTGCGCTTCCGGGCCTCCGAGGGCGTCGCCGCCGGGCCCATCTACCGCCTCCTCCGCTCCGACGATGCCCAGCGCCTCGCCCTGTACTTCCGCGGCCGCTACGCCGACGGCTGGCTGGGGCTGCGCGGCACGGCCCAGCTCTGGCCCGACGGGCCCGAGGGGCTCCGGGGAACGGTCTCGCTCCGCCTGACCGCTCCCGCCGCGACGCCGCCCGTCGCCGTGAAGCTCGAGCCGCAGGGAGGGCCGGCCGAGGAGATCATCGTCGCTCCCGGCGGCTCCCGCGAGGTCTCGTTTCCCGCCTGCGCGCCGGGACCGTGGCAGCTCGAGTTCGCCGCTCCCTCGACGGGCTCGGTCGGCGGCCGCTTCGTGAGCGTGCGCGCGTCCGAGCCGATCTACCGCCCCGACCCGGCGGCCTGCCGGACTACACGCAGTCCTTGAGGCCCTGCGCCTCCGGCAGGGACTCGAGGCGCTTCAGCGTGTTGTTCTCGATCTGGCGGATCCGCTCGCGGGTGACGCCGAAGGCGCGGCCGACCTCTTCGAGCGTCCGCGGCTGCTCGCCGTTGAGGCCGAAGCGAAGCTCGATCACCTTGCGCTCGCGCGTGGGCAGCGAGTCGAGCGCCCGGTCGATGTCCTCGCGGCGGAGGTTGAGCGAGGCCGAGTCGAAGGGGGACTCCGCCGCCTCGTCCTGCACGAAGTCGCCGAGCTCCGATTCCTCCTCCTCGCCGATCGGCTTCTCGAGCGAGACGGGCAGCTGCGCCATGCGGAGGATCTCCCGCACCTCCTCGGTCGCCATCTCGAGCTCGGCCGCGATCTCGTCCGGCAGCGGCTCGCGCCCGAGGCGCTGGACGAGCTGGCGCTCGATGTGCACCACCTTGTTCAGCTTCTCGACCATGTGGACCGGGATCCGGATCGTCCTCGCCTTGTCGGCGATGGCGCGCGTGACCGCCTGGCGGATCCACCAGGTCGCGTACGTCGAGAACTTGAAGCCCTTGCGGTAGTCGAACTTCTCGACCGCGCGGATGAGGCCGAGCGAGCCCTCCTGGATCAGGTCGAGGAACGAGAGGCCGCGGCCAAGGTAGCCCTTCGCGATCGAGACGACGAGGCGGAGGTTCGCCTCGATCATCTGCGTCTTGGCGCTCATGTCGCCCCGCTCGATGCGCTTCGCGAGCGACACCTCCTCGTCGGCCGTCAGGAGCGGCACCTTGCCGATCTCGCGCAGGTAGAGCCGCAGCGAGTCGAGCGACGGCTCGACGGTGAGGTCGAGCTTGGGGCCCTTCTCCTCCTCGGCGAGAGCGGGTTGGTCGTGCGGCGGCGCCTTGTGCTCGAGGCCCTCGACGAGCTCGATCCCGTGGTCGATGAGGTAGGTGTAGAACTCCTCGACCTGCTCCTTCGTGAGCTCGACGTCCTCGAGCCCCGCGACGATCTCGTCGTAGGTCAGGAAGCCCTTGTCCTGGCCGTCCGCAACGAGGCGCTGGAGTTCTTCGACGTCAGGGACCGAGATGTCGACCTGGAGCATCAGCCTCGCCTTTCTCGTTACCGCTGCAACGTTTTCCCGGAGGGAACGAAAAGAGCCGGCGAGATCCCATCCCCCGGCTCACAGGCACATCGGTCGCGGATTCTACAACGCCTGTGGACAAAGTGGCGAAAAATTTCTTCGCCTACGCCGCCGTGACCGAGCCGACCGCCTCGCCGCGGCTGTTGCGAAGCGGCCGCTCGGCGAGCTCGGCTACGCCGAGCACGAGGCCGGCGGCCGCGTAGACCGCGCGGTAGGCCCCGTCCTCGACCTTCAGCGCCACGCCCCTGCCGTCCGGCAGCCCGACGCAGAGAACGCCCTCCGCGCCGCGCTTGGCGACGGCGCCGGGCAGCGCCCGCATGACGATCGTGTCCACGGAGCTGTGTCCGCCCACGAGCGCCGGATGGGCGGTCATGGCGCGCACGACGTCGTCGGCGCCCTCCGGCCGGCCGGCGGCGAGGCCGGCGAAGACGCGGGCCATCTCGCGGAGCGAGAGGGCGAAGGTCGGCACGCCGCAGCCGTCGACGGCCGTCTCGAGCCGCTCCTCGGGCCGGCCGGCCGCCTCGGCGACGATCCTGCGGAGCTCCTGCTGGAGCGGGTGCCCCGGGAGCCGGTAGCCGCCGGGATCCCAGCCGCGCTCGCGGCAGACGACCAGGAAGCCCGCGTGCTTCCCCGAGCAGTTGTGCCTGAGCCGGGAGCCGCGCTCGGCTCCGCACTCGAGGTCGTCCTTCGTCGCGCCCGCGCGCGCGAGCAGGGCCCGGACGGCGACGAGCTGCTCGGGGAGGGCCTCGTGTGAGGCGCACGCGATCGCCAGCTCCTCCCCGGGCAGGCGGAGGGGGACGAGGGGCAGCGCCTGGAGCGGCTTCGCCGCCGAACGGACGAACGCGACCAGGCCCGGGTCGCCCCGCGACTCGACGATCTCGCCGTCGCGGACGACGACCGCGTGCGCGCGGTGGGTCGACTCGACGAGGTTCCCCCGGCGCACGGCTACGCTGATCGCGTCCACGAGGAGGAACTATTCCCGAGTTTCCCGAGGTCGAGGCGGCGCGCCGGGCACTGGACGACGTCGTCCGCCGCGCCCGCGTCGAGAAGGCCGGGCCCGCCCACGTGGCCACGCTGAAGACGTTCGACCCGCCGTTGGCCGCGCTCGACGGCCGGCAGCTGGCGGGCGCGCGCCGCCGCGGCAAGCACCTCCTCTTCCAAACCGACGACGGCGAGCTCGTCCTTCACGTGCACCTGATGAGCGCGGGCCGGATCCGGTATCTCGAGCCCGGCGCCAAGGGGCCGAAGACGCCGGCCTTCCGCCTCCGCTTCCAGGACGGCGGGGAGCTCGTGCTGACCGAGGGTGGGCCGAAGAAGCGGGCCAAGGTGGGCGTCTGGCGACCGGACGAGCTGGAGGCGGAGCTCGCTCACCTCGGCCCCGAGGCGGACGGCATCGAGACGGAAACGCTGCGCGAGATCCTCCGCGCCGAAGGCCGCCGGCTGCACCCGTTCCTGCGCGACCAGCGGGCGCTCGCCGGCATCGGCCGCGCCTGGTCGAACGAGATCCTGAACCGCGCGCGCCTCTCGCCCTACGCGCTTTCGACCGAGCTCGGCGACGAGGAGGTCGAGCGCCTCGCCGCCACGATCCGCGACACCCTCGCCGAGGGCCTGGAGCTACGCCTCGACGGCACCGGGGACGCGAAGGCATACCGCGTCCACGACCGCCTCGGCGAGCCGTGCCCGAACTGCGGCACGCCGATCGCCCGCGTCGACTTCGAGGAGCACACGATCTACTACTGCCCCGACTGCCAGACCGGCGGCCGGGTGCTGAAGGACCGGCGCCTCTCGCGGCTGTTGCGCTAGGCCCTGGCGACGACCGCGTCGAGCGCCGCGACCACGTCGGGGTCGAACTGCGTGCCGGCGCAGCTCCGCATCTCCGCCACGGCCTCCTCGCCCGAGCGGGCCGGCCGGTAGGGGCGGTCGGTCGTCATGGCGTTGTAGGCGTCGCAGGCGCAGACGATGCGGGCGACGAGGGGGATCTCCTCGCCGGCCAGTCCGTCCGGGTAGCCGCCGCCGTCCCAGCGCTCGTGGCACGAGCGGACGAGCCGTCCGACGCGGCCGAGCAGGCCGCCGATCTTCTCGAGCATCCGCTCGCCCTCGACCGTATGCGTCTTCATCACCGCCCACTCGTCGTCGGTGAGCTTGCCGGGCTTGTTGATGATCTCCGCGGGAATCCGGATCTTGCCGACGTCGTGCAGGAGCGCCGTCAGCTCCGCGTCCCGCTGCGCGGCCGGATCGAGCCCGAGCTCGAGCGACACGGCGACGACGAGGTCGACGACGTCGCGGCTGTGACTGCCGGTGTAGGCGTCGTCCGCCTCGATCACGTCCCCGAGCAGGAACGCCGTGCCGCGGTAGGCGTGCCCGAGCTCGAGCGCGTAGTCGATCCGGCGGCGGCGCTCCTGCGCCAGGAAGGCGAGCAGCGCGACGAGCGGCACGACGGCGAGGAGGGCCGCCGGCGTACCCACGGCGACGATCGCGATGAGGAAGGCGATCGGCGTCAGCGCGGCGTCCACGCCCCAGACCCAGGCCATCATGCGGAGCTGGGAGGTCGGAGGAAGCCCGAGCACGAGCCCCGCCCGCAACGCGGAGCCGGCGAAGTCGAAGGAGAGCTGGGCGGCGAACGCGAGCAGGAGCACGGGCCAGGCCGACCAGGTCGGCTCCGGCTCGCCGGCGAGCGCGAGCACGAGCGCGGCGCCGAGCGCGTGCCAGGAGCTCGCGACGGCGACGAGGGCGCGCTCGACGTGCTCCTGCCGGCGCAGGTACGCGGGCACGTTCCCGAGGAGCAGGCCGGCGGCGACGCAGATGGGCACGGCGCCCGGTGGCAGCAGGAAGAGCATCGGCACGAACACGAGCTGCGTCGGGATCGCGGAGCCGATCCCGACCTCGAACTCGACGCGCGAGGCGAAGGCGTAGGCGACGACGAGGAGCGCGTAGAGCTCCGGCCCCGGGCTCCGCGCACTCTCGAAGCCGAGCTGGAGCGCGAGGGCGAGCGCGAGGAAGACGACGGCGCTCGCGCTGGTGACCACCGAGTCGCGCGCGGCCAGCGGGCGGGGCGCCCGGGCACGGCGCTCCTCGATGAGGACGTTGCGCTCGCCTTCGAGCTCGAGAGCCGAGGCGGGCTCCGCGAGTACGGCTCCGGAGTCGGCCATCTCAGAGGGGCTATCGGCTCGCCGGGGCGGTGTCTTGACGCGCCGCGCCGCTTCACTCGTCCGGGGGATGGCAGGCCCCAGCCCCCGCTCACACACTCGGATGAAGCGGCCAATCGGGAGGAACTGTGGCAACCAGGGGTTTTCGCGGCAGGATTGCGGTACTCGTCGTGACGCTCGCGGCCTTCGGCGGCGGGGCGGGCTCGGCCGACGCACAACTACTCGGCGGCGCCTGCGGCGACCGCGATCTCAGCAGGCCCTTCCTGCGCTGGCTCGATCCGATGCAGTACGCGCTGGTCGGCGACGGCGGCTTCGAGGCCGGAGCGCGCGGGTGGAAGCTGGCGGGCGGCGCGAAGGTCGTCAGCGGCAACGAGCCCTGGAAGACCAGCGGCCCCGGCTCCCGCTCGCTCTACCTCCCCGGCGGCAGCTCCGCGACGACGCCTCCGGTCTGCGTCGAGACCCTCGACCCGACCGTGCGCTACTTCGCCAGGAACCGCGGTATCGTGGCGCTCTCGAGCCTCCGCGTCGACGCGCTCCTCCTCGACTCCTCCGGCCGTGTGGTGCTGACGCTCCCTGCGGGCGTCCACACGGGCCTCGGCTCCTGGCACCCGTCGCTCCCCGGCCTCGCGCTCCTGAACCTCACCGGAGTCCTCAGCGGGGGCAAGGCGAACGTCGCGTTCCGCTTCAGGCCGATCGGCCTGGGCGCCAAGTGGCAGATCGACGACGTCTACGTCGATCCGCTGAAGATGTAGTCAGGGCGTCGGGAGCCGGATCGTCAGCCGCTCGTCGGCGGCGGCGAGCGAGCCGCCGAGCGCACGGACGAGCGCCGCTCCCGCCGGGGCGCCCAGCTCGAGGAGCTTCTCGCCGAGCACGACGGGCGCCGCGGTCGGGCTGAGCGGCGAGATGACGAGCTCGCTCCCGCGCACCTCGAGGTCGACCCGGTCGTGCCCGCCGTGGCGGGCCGCCGCCCGGGCGAGCTGGGCGAGGGCCCGCTCGGTCGCCTCCGGAGCGACGCGGACCGGCTGCCCCGTGCCCGTGACGCGCACGCGGTCCTCCTCCAGGGACGCGGCGGCGGCGCGCGCGAGCTCGAGCGAGTCGATCTCGACGAGAGGCGGGTCGTAGCGGCCCGCCTCGATCTGCGCCACGATGCGGAGCTGCTCGACGAGGTCGCGGATCTGGTCCGAGGCGAGCGCGACCATCTCGACCCAGTGCGCGGCGGGCTCGTCGAGCTCGAGCCGCTCGAGCGTCTGCGCAAAACCGAAGACCGTGGCGAGCGGCGTCGTCACGTCGTGACACGCGACCGAGACGAGCTGGGCGAACTGGCGATCCTGGGTCACGGAAGGTGGCTGCTACGTTTCGCCGGGTGGACGAGAGACTAGCGGCGACCGCCGACCTCCAGGCCTCCGAGCCCGAGGTGCGCATCGGGCTCTCGCGCGCGGGCGTGACGGGCGTCCAGAAGGCCGTTCGAATGCAGCACGGAGGCGCCGACGCGCTCGTCTCGGCCGAGATCGACTGCTTCGTCGACCTCGACCCTGCGCAGAAGGGCGTCCACATGTCGCGCTTCCCCGAGGTCTTCGAGGAGGCGATCGACGAGGTCGTGATCGGCGAGATGCTCCTCGTCGAGCGGCTCGCCGAGCACATCGCGCGCCACGTCGTCGAGCGGCAGGGCGCGCTCCGGGCCGAGGTGCGGATCGCGGCGCGCTACCCGGTCGAGCGCTCGACGCCCGTGACGGGGCTGAGGACGCAGGAGCTGGTGACGCTCCTCGGGCTCGCCGCGGCCTCGCCGGCGGCCTCGCGCCGCGCCGTCGGCGTCGAGGCGACGGGGATCAACGCCTGCCCGTGCGCGCAGGGGCTCGTTCGAGGGCAGTCGGCCGAGCGGCTCGGTGAGGCGGGCTTCGACGACGGCGACGTCGAGCGCATCCTCGAGCTCGTCCCCCTGGCGACGCACAACCAGCGTGGGCGCGGGACGCTCTACCTGGGAACCGAGCTCCGACTGGACGCCGAGGACCTCGTCGCGCTCGTCGAGAGCTCGATGAGCTCCCCCATCTACGAGCTCCTGAAGCGGCCGGACGAGCTCTTCGTCGTCGAGCACGCCCACCTGGCGCCACGCTTCGTCGAGGACTCCGTCCGGCTGATGGTCAAGGGAGCGCTCGACGCCTACCCCGAGCTGGCCGACGGCGACTTCGTGCTCGCCCGCCAGGTCAACTTCGAGACGATCCACAACCACGACGTGCTCGCGGAGCGCTTCGGCACCGCCGGCGAGCTGCGCGCCGAGCTCGCGGACGGCGACCGCTCGCCCAGCCACACGGAGCTCCGCGACTGGCTCGGCGCCGTCTAGCGCCGGGTTCCGGCCGGCCGCGTCACCCGCGTCGACCGGAGCGGGGTCGGCGAGCCCGGCGTCCGCGGACGGCGGAGCTGGATCCGCGACTCCTCCCCGGCGAGTAGGCGGCGGATGTTCCCGCGGTGCAGGACGAGGATGGCGACCGCCGCCCCCGAGGTGAAGGCGAGCACAGGCCAGGAGGCGCCGAAGAGGAGCGCGTAGAACGGGAGCGAGACGCCGGCGGCCATCGAGGCGACCGACGCGTACCGCGTCGGGAGAAAGACCACCATCCAGGTCGCCGCCGCGGCGAGCGCGGGGAAGGTCGCGAGGGCGAGCGCGACTCCGCCGGTCGTCGCGACGGTCTTCCCGCCCTTGGCGAACCCGAGGAAGAGCGGCCGCCAGTGGCCGACCATGGCGGCGACGCCGGCGAGGACGGCGACGAGGTCCCCGCCCAGCCAGAGGCCGAGCAGCGCGGCGGCGGCGCCCTTGGCGATGTCGAGGATCGCGACCGTGAGCCCCAGCTTGAAGCCGAGGGAGCGCCACACGTTCGTCGCGCCGGGATTCCCGCTTCCCAGGGTGCGCACGTCGACGCCGCGCAGGAGCCGGGGGAGCCAGTAGCCCCACGGCATCGAGCCGAGCACGTAGCCGGCGGCGATGAGGAGGGCGTCTGTCAGAGCTCGATGGCGTAGCGCGCGACCCAGTCGTTCACGACGCCCCAGTCGAGGTTGCCGAAGAAGGCGTCGATGTAGGAGGCGCGGTCCGTCTGGTAGTCGAGGAAGTACGCGTGCTCGTAGACGTCGAGCGCGACGAGCGGCGTCGCGTTCCAGATCGGGAACGTGTTCTGCGCGTCGCCGACGTAGTTGAAGAGGCGCTGCTCGTCCCAGTCGTACGCCGTCCACGCCCATCCGCGGCCGGCCATCCCCGTCGCGGCGAGGTCGGCCCGCCAGGCGTCGGCGCTGCCGAAATCCCGCTCGATCAGCTCGCCTACGGCTCCGCTCGGCGCGCCGCCGCCGCCGCCGAGGTGCTCGAAGTAGATCTCGTGGTTCTTGACGCCGCCGACGGCGAAGGAGAGCTCGACCTTGAGCGCGCGGACCTCGGAGTAGACCTGGTTCGCCGCCGCCGGGTCGATCTCGCCCAGGCGCGCGAGGATCTCGTTCCGCTTCGCCACGTAGCCCTG